>DAUP01000138.1:31611-31859 GCA_002505185.1 Ferroplasmaceae archaeon UBA567
ATATATCCTGTAGCAGTTCTGATAGTTTCAAACTGGTTTCCAGAGAGGAGGGGATTAGCTCTTGGAATTGTTATAGCTGGACTCACCCTGGGATCATCATTGCCCCATTTAATTTTAAATCTACCCTTTATAAGAGATTGGCAGGCTTTGCTGGGTTTCTCCTCTTTACTTGCATTTACTGGGGCCCTTGCTGTTTTCTTCGGAATTAATAATAAAAATAAAAAAATTAAAGCTAATAGGTTAAAATG
>DAUP01000101.1 GCA_002505185.1 Ferroplasmaceae archaeon UBA567
GGAAAACAGTGAGAACTGGAATAGAGAAGATACAGTCACTGCTGGATCTCATCGTTAAGAAGGCAATCTCCATTGGTGCCTTCTCAACATCTGTGAATGTTGCCATAGACGAACATGACCATCCATATTACGGTACCGACAGCAGATACCTCATAGCTGTGGGTTCGAAGAAGTTCAGGGTTACAGGCAAAGCATACAGATTTGCAACACTGGAATCTGTGAAGAAGGGTGAGAGGTTTGTACTTTCAGTCATGAGGCGTGATCAGCTTGACGGCATTGACAATTCCATGGAGGTAAGGACACTTATTGGACATGCAGTGGATCTTGGAATAAAGATCAACATCATTCTCATGGATCGTGGCTACCTGGATGCAGGTGTGATGAATGATATGGATATCATGGGGATGAAATACATTGTACCTGCAAAGGACAATCCAAAGGTGTTGAGGTTCAGGGAAAAGGAGATGCATTACTCTGCAAAGAATGATCTGTCATTCCTTGTTGTGAATGACAGCATAGATTCAGGGAAAGAGGTGGCTAAAGCCAACTTCGTGCATGTGAGGTACCACAGGGACGGAAAACTTCATGATTTCTGCTTTTACACAAATATTGAGGTCACTGAGGACAATGTTGAAAATCTTGCAGAGATATACAGGGAAAGGTGGAGTATTGAGAATGGTTATGGAGAGAAGATAGTTTTTGAGGAGAATACACATTCCCCCGACATTGGCGTGAGATATTTCATATTCTATTTTTCAGTACTGCTCTATAACCTGTGGATTCTCATAAATCTCATGAGAAGGCTTTCGGGGCTGGCATGGATCATATTCATGGATTTCGTAATAGACATGAAAATGGGGAGATGGGGATCAATAACCGGTGATTTTGGATAAAGCTGAAGGCAAATTCTGGTTTGAGAGGATAGAGAAAGAAGAGTAACAGCCATGGCTATGTCCATGAATCACATGAAGGGATGCTGTTACTGTGAAAATGGATGATTCCTGTAGCATTGGATGCTGCAGATCATAAGGTTCTGCAGGCATGCAGTCATGAAAAGTGACATAATATTGGTGAAACGGGAAAATTAAGTGTTGGTTCTCAATACATGCGGAGAGTGTGAAAAAAATGGACTTTGGGACAAATTTTTTCATCATCCGAATATGTTTCGTAAAGTTAGGGTTATAATTAGATAGTAGATTGTAGTTGAAATAGCTACTATATATATATATATATTTCAAAGTATTTTGATTTATATGAACAGGAAAGTAAAGCTTTTAGGTATAGTAGTCATCGTTAGCGTGATGTTATTGCTAAATTTCTCTGGAATACCCAGCCATTCTGATTTAAATGGTAATCAAACCATATCACCTTCTACTTCCACTCTATCTTCAAACTCATCACTTGGGAAAGGCTCTCTACAAAATGGGAAGTTTAATTATAAACAAACTTCCGCTGAAACAAGCAGTTTTAATCTTTCTACAACAAATAACATGAGAATTGCCAATAAAGCACTTGATACGAAGGAGTTTGAGTTGGAGAATGTAATAGGTTCTCTTTTTGGAAAGTGGTATAATCAAACTTATGGTCAAAATAATAGAGCAATAAACTCTACACATTATGAATCGCTATTCAAAGAATTTCTAAGGTCAAGCGTTACTGCCTCACTACATCTGCACGATCTCTCATCTCTGGAGATGAAATCACATTCACTCCCAGATCAAATCCCGTCTAAGGCTTCATTTGTTCATCAAGTTGTAAAGACAGGTCACATAGTAAAGCAGATTAATACTACCACTCCTACTCCCAATGGAGTCTATCATGATCACAGTGTTGAGTATGTTGCGTATATTAATGGAACCGTTTTTAAAGCCTGGAAGGTCAAAGTTACAACACCCAGTGGTAGCATAATCGATCCCTGGGTGTGGGTAAATATCAATTACTTTGTTTATAAGGCTCCCTGGTGGCTTGGTGGGTGGTCTATAACATATGGGGAACAGGATCACTACAATGTGAAATTCAGTGGTTCTGCTGCTCAGTCATTTTTCAACACATGGGAGAGTGCTACCACCGATCTTGGGTATGGTCTTTCTGCCGCAGGATTAATTGCATTGTTTATCCCCGTGCCTGTATTGGCTCAGGCTATTGGCGCTGCCCTAATATTGGTTGGGATTGGTTTACTCTATGAAGGGTCTACCATGCTAAATTATTTTGAGAGCACCGGCTATTCCTATATCCACATGGAATTTGTAAATGATTATTATTACCCATGGGTTGTCACACCTCTTGGTTCCCTTGCCTCTTCTATGGGGCTTTACGGACTGGATAACAATGGAAATTCCTACACATTTTGGTACAATATTCCATATATTGCCTATGGTGGCTACACTGCAGTTTTCTTCAGCGAGTATATTTCAAACAATTGTCATCAATTTGTTAATGAATATGGCAGTGGAAATCAGATATGGTTCTCATAATGGTGGTGTAGCAAGTGATTCCTATTTTTTATTTTTGGATTGCAATACTCGCAATTGAAGTTCTTGGGTTGATCCGCACAGTAATATTCACGATTGGCAAAGCGAATATCTCTGTAAATAGAATATTATTCATTATACCAATATTGCTTTTTGTTTTCTCTGTCACAATAACTGGAGCGGAGGTTTACTTATTCTATCCGCTTTTAATGAAAGCACAGTATAATGCAAGTATAGAAAACGCACAATTCGTTTTATTAATCTTAAACTTCCCTGCAACTATTCTAGCGGCGCTATTGTATGGTCACTGGCGAAGAACATAAGTAGCTTATCAATCGCCAGGCAGTATAAAATAAGAGCATCAACCCTTCCATGGGGTTCTGTCGATAATTTAATATGGTTATAGGAATAATATTTGATATGGTACAATGTTAACGGTCCAACACCACATACACTGACTTTCAGTGATCGCTGTATTCTGTATAGATACAACTTGGTTCTAAGTCTATTTACTACAATACTTTTATAACACAGAATTTTACGAGGTATTGCCGCCCTTAATGTGTTTGTACAATACTCAATTGGGAGTCATTGTTCTTGCAGAAGGAATCATTCAATCACCCTGCAAATCCGAATAGTTGGTTTTATGTCTTTGATGAGTTCGGATTTACCGTGCCTGTCACCTATTTCTCAACACACATCTTTCTGCTCTTTCTGACAAAGGCAGTTTCATCATGTCGAAAATTTAGGCATTCTCTTCCTTATTCCTATTATTATAGGTAGAGTTCCTGTTTATTTTTCCGGTTTGGGGGGAGTCTATTAGGACACTTTTCCATATCAGTGCTCCCATTAGTTTCTGGAATTTGTGTAATAATTGCACTGGGACTTTCACTCGCCTCTATGAAGCTAGAAAAAGCGAGGATGATCAGTATCAATCAAACAACTGAGTTTGGTGAATAAATACTTTTTTTACCTGAAAAGGACGTGTTAGAGACCTAAAATTAAGAGATGATTAAATGAGATATTTAAAAAAATTTGTTTATTTTAGGTGTGAACATCTTAACCTACCAAAATTAATGTGGGTTTCCATCTATCATTTAGAAAGCAGGATTTGCTGACATTTTTAAATGGGCCTGGCCGGATTTGAACCGGCGATTTCTTCCGTGTGAGGGAAGCGTCATAACCACTGGACCACAAGCCCGTCACTCTATATCTGTTTTTAGTTATTAATTTTTTAGGGTTTAATGGGAAGTGGAGTAAATGTGAGCACAAACATTACCAGTGAAAATACTGCTATTCCTATATCAAATTTTGATATCTTTTCGTAATCGTTCAATGCCGGCGGATGTACCATTCCCATGAAAATCACGAACAAAGCCAGGAAAAACCAGCCTATGTAATGATATGCGATAGTCAGGTAAAGCATGAATCCTATGAATATGTACCCAATTATGTATGATTTTCGCCCCAGTATTCCTCTTGCTATATGGCCCCCATCTAACTGTCCCGCAGGTATGAGATTCATTGCTGTTGCGAACATTCCAACCCAGACAGCAAAAACCATGGGGAATATAGGGACATTTGTAGGTTCTACAATGCCAAACAGATGATAAATCTCAGGATAGTTAAGTACAAATGGTATATAATTGCCTATGGGCTTAAATATTCCCTCTAAATATTGTGCAACAAACATTAATGGAATAGCAGCAAGAAATCCTGCAATAGGTCCTGCAGCACCTATTTCTGCCATGGCCTTTCTTGTTGGTACAGGATCCCTGAGTGAGACAAATGCTCCGAATGTTCCTATCATATAGGGAAACGGGATAAAAAATGGAAGTGATGCATTGACGCTATACCTCCTTGCAACTATATAATGTGCTGTTTCATGTATTCCAAGTATAAACATCAGTGGAAGGGAAAAGAAAACAAACCCGTAAAGCAGTTTATATTCTTCAGCTAAGGGTCCTGGATACACAAAACTGCTTGCGTATATGGATCCAACATATATTGTAGATACCAGTGTTAATATCAGCATAATGAGATTTACCTTGTTGCTCCTGTACGAGGCTTTCGGCCTTATTCCCACCTCAACATAATGTTCCACATCCAACACTAGCATGGGTATGTAACCCATGGGCACTAGTATTTTCCTTAATTCGTCGAATTGCAAGTTAATATCGGGATTGTCACTGTCAAAAAAAAGGAATTTAATGCTTGCAGGGTTGGCCAGAACTTCATATGTATTGATCTTTGATTTTACAATATCAATGACCTTTTCCATATTCTCGTTTTCAACCTTTACACTTTGAAACATAATGACACCTGCATCCACTGTATTTTATTTAATCGTGGTAATTAACCAATAATGTAGTAATGCTTTTAAAGTTTTATGCCTTTGAAAATTTATTAATGCATTTATTTTTTATGTACAGGGATTACAATTTATAGGTGAGGCATTCACTATTTAATGCATGGAAAGATTTATTTTTAAATGAAGTATAGTGTTTTAAAATGGATACATTCTCTGATTTTATGAACTACCTGGAAAAAAATGGGAATTTAATGAAACATGACCTCAAGCTGGATGAAACATCAGACATATATAAATTCTATCAAAAACTATTCAATTCAAATTATATTAAGTTCACTCCATATGACCCAGGAAAAATAGATGTGGCAGCAACAGACAGCTCAGAATTCCTGAGGATGCTATACAATGGTAAAAATATAGTAATTATCAGGGCGTATACCCTTTATAATAACAGTATTACATCAGACTTTCATGCTGACCTTGTTGCAGTTGATCCAGTTGACCAGAGAAACTTTACTATACTGCTCATGGAGCATTCAGAACATAAATCCATAATAAAATTTCTGGATAATAATTCTCCGGAATACATATTCGTGGACGGTTCTTTGAAGGGCAGATTATCCCATAGAATTGAGCCACTTTCCATTGAAAAATATGAAAATTTCATGTATGATTATATGAAAACACTAAAAGAGCTCATAAGAAAAGCCTATGAGAGAGGCACAACGCTCATATTCATGGCAAAAAGCAGTTATACCGAATCCTTCAAAAAATATCTTTTAAGCACTGCCCGCAATGACGCAGAAATCCTGAAGATAAAAGAAAAGGAATCGGGCATTTATAGAAATGATCATTATATAATCAAGTCATTTGCAAGGGAAAGTGGATATACAACTCCAGTAATGTACCGTAAAAATCTGGAGGGCACAGACATAAATTATGTTTCCTTTGATATTCTTCCTGACCCCCTGGATTTGCCTATGAAGATCCAGGTACTGTCAAGGGATTTCGTAAAGGAAGATCTGGACCAGAAGCCATACAATCTGGACGAGAAGATAATAAATACACTATTTTACGGTTATACAGGGTACAAGGTTTATAACCTGTGGCTGGTTGATGTGGACAAGAAAGTCAAGTTCAGGTCAGCAGAAATGGAGAAGATATATATGCGTGCACTGGAAAGAAAACTTGGAATAACATTCTATGAAACGAGGGGTGAGAGACGTGAAAGAATCAGAGCCTAAAATAGGCTATACAATCGGTGAAAATACTTCTGGAAAATTTCAGTTTGTCATATCGGATGAAAGCAATATAAAAAAATGGGAATATGTCTATTTAAAAATCAGAGAGGAAACGGTGATAGGCAGAATAGAGGAGGTAATATCAAAAAGCGAGTTAATGAATGACAGCATGGATTACCAGAGCATTGACCGCTATGCTAAAACCGGGCTGAACGATTTTGTGAATATATGTATTTCAACTATACTGGGAAGACTTGAAAATGGGTTTCTTTCCCAGTCAAGGGAAATCATAAAACCGGGAATGCCTGTTTATCCTGCCAGTGATGAAATACTCCAGAAGGTATTTACATTTAATGATGAGAAATCTCTGGATATCGGGTTATTGCCAGACAATAATGTCAGGGTTGCCCTAAATGTCAACGGGTTGAGGCGCCATCTTGCCATACTGGCACAAACTGGGGCAGGAAAAAGCCATACAGCGGCTGTCATAATGGAGGAACTTCTCAAGAAAGGCGCATCAATTATAGTCCTTGATCCACATGCAGATTATGTGTTCATGAAGAAAGGTACGAATGGAAAAATGTATTCTGATGGAATAAGCGTCTTCAGGACACCATTGAGTACAGGAAGATACACAAATAACGATGTTGGGATAATAAATAACTTTACAATCAGGTTCAGTGACCTTTCTCCTGATGATGTAAAGGGTATAATGGACATAAGGGAAGGCTATACTAACCTTATTTCAATTGTGGATGACATATACAAGAAAATGAAGGGGAGAAAGGATCTTAATGACTTTCTTGAGACAGCTGAATCACTTTCCCCGGAGGATTACAAGAAAATACGTGGGAGGCTTACATTCCTGAAGAAAATAAAGGATATATTCCAGGATTACACAACTGGAATAAACGATTATCTGGGTCCCGGGAAAATGTCAGTAATGGATCTATCGGGAATGGACCAGTTCCTTGCTAATTACTTCTCATACAGGGTTTTAAGCTCTATTTACGATGTAAAGCTATCATCGGAATTCAAATACCCTGTATTTGTCTTTATTGAGGAGGCGCATAATTTTGTTCCACCGAGGACTAACAGCAATATAGCTAAAATGATTAAAAAAATAGCAGGAGAGGGCAGGAAATTTGGAATATTCCTTGTGGTAATCACCCAGCGCCCAGGGAAAATAGATGCCGATGTCCTGAGCCAGTGCAATTCACAGATTATACTCCGTGTCACAAATCCATCGGACCAGAATGCCATACTGGAAAGCAGTGAAAACATTACAGGTTATCTCATGAACGATCTCCCATCATTAGACACAGGGGAGGCTATAATAGTTGGAGAGATCGTGAAAATGCCAGCCATAGTCAAAATAAGGGACAGGGAAACTATGGCAGGAGGTTCAGATATTGATGTAATAGCACTTCTCAAGGAAGCAAGGGAGGAGGTAAGGAAAAAGAACGATCCATCTGAAGTAAGGAAAAGGGCTAAGGACCTCCTGGGGGAANNCTGGGGGAATTTTAATGGCGCGTTTTCTCCATTTATCGGACACACATCTGGGTTATAAGCAGTACATGATGGATTTGCGGGAAGAGGATTTCTACGAATCATTCAATGAAGCCATAGATTTAGGGCTGGAAGAGAACGTTGACTTCTTTGTCCACACAGGGGATTTATTTGATACATGGTCGCCTTCAAACAGGGCAATGAATGAATTCAAGAAGGCCATGATAAAACTTTATAAAAAGAATAAAACAATGTATCTGATAATGGGCGATCATGACCGTCCAAAGAGAACGGACGAAATAGCATCGAGAATATTTGATTTTCTTGGTGTAAAGCTTCTTGGGACAGAGGGGCTCCAGAGCATTGTAATAAATTATGGCAATGAGGATATACTGCTTTCCGGTATCTCAAATATGAAAGGATTAAGAAAAAACAGCCTGGTGGAGCAGTACAGGAAAGCAGATGTTGAGGCCAAATCATACATGAATTCCATAATAATGTCACATCAGGGTGTTTCACCATATCTCATAGCAGAGGCGTGTGAGGTTGATTCAAAGGATCTCCCAGTAAATTATAAATACCTTGCATTCGGCCATGTTCACGATTCCTATTTAATTACAGATAAGTATCCTGTGTTTTCCTATGCAGGATCCACAGATTTAAACAGCACAAACGAGATTAAGAATTTTCTGAGAAACGGGAAATCAGTAAACCTTGTTGATATTGAAAACGGAAAAATAGACGCACAGAGAATAAAGTTAAAGACAACAAGATATCAGAACACTGTAAGTTCCGATTTTGCCAACTACCTTGAAGATACACTAAAAATAATTGAAGCCCCGAAAAGCAATGAGAAAGAACCTCTCATATCTGTAACTATTCATGGGGAATCTGACAGAGATGAGGTAAAATCCAAGATCAAGGCACTTGACCATGTTATCATCAGGGGCCCGGTATTCGAAAAAGAGGTAAAAAGCATAGAGGAGAAGCCCAACATGTCCAAATTGCAGGACTATTTCAGGGCATATTTCAAGGACGATACTATGGCGCAGCTGGCAGAAAATATATTCAATTCCATAAAAAATGAGGACAGTGAAACATCATACAGGCTTATAAAAGAGATAATGCAGGTGGAATAATGATTATAGAATCCATAAAAATCTCAAATTTTCTGTCGCATGAGAATACGGAAATAAATTTTGAACAGGGAGTGAACATAATTACCGGAAAGAACGGTGCAGGGAAAACAGGCATACTTGATGCCATAAAATTTGCACTGTTCGCAGAATCCAGGAATAATGAAAAAAATAATGAACTTATAAAAAAGGGAAAAAATTTCTTTGAAATCACATTGAATTTTAATATAAGCGGAGACCATTACGAGGTTTACAGGCATTT
>DAUP01000084.1:0-4806 GCA_002505185.1 Ferroplasmaceae archaeon UBA567
TAAAATGGAATACAATAGGAAAAATATTAAAAAACAAAAGCTTAATGCTTGCAAATTTAGGTTATTTCGGTCATCAGTGGGAACTCTATGCTATGTGGACATGGATCCCTGTATTTATTTTTTCGAGTTTTTCCTTTTATTACAAAGGGGTTCATTTATTATTCATGGCCGGGATAGTTTCTTTTTTAATCATCGGGTTATCAGGGGTTATAGGTTCCATAATGGGTGGAATTGTATCTGATAGAATTGGAAGGACATTATCAACTTCCATTTATCTTTTTATCAGTGGATCATGCGCTATAATAATTGGGTTAACATACGGTGGAACACCCATAATAACTATAGCTATAGGAGTTATATGGGGGATTTTTGTAATTGCGGACTCGGCACAATTTTCAACTGCAGTGACTGAGTTAAGTGACATAACTATACGGGGCAGCGCACTTACATTTCAGATGGCCATCGGATTCCTTATTACGGTTGGGTCTATTTATATGATAGATATACTGAGAACTACTATAGGATGGCATTGGGCCTTTGCAGTACTTTCAATCGGTCCTGTAATAGGCATTGCCGCAATGATTAATCTCAGGTACAGGAAGGAGGCATATGCCATGTGCAATGGTAGGCGGTGATGAGCTGGTACATATTACATGGAAAATATGCTGAATAAATCTTTCAGGCCATTTAATATATTATTATTTATATAATAATATTAATATTTGTTATTTAAACTAGTCCTGCCTAGTATTATATTTAGAAATAAATAAAAGTAAATTTTCCAATTTTTATAAATATTTAAATAAGACTTTATTATAAAGGTTGATTGTAGAGGTGTAAAAATTATGGAGGACGATGAAAGTGGCAGTAGGGGTACATATCATAGCGGATTTATACGGTGTAGATGCGGGGTTAATATCTAGCGCTGATAGTATTTCACCGATTATTGAGAATGCTATTAGGGAAGGAAATCTTACAGAGATTTCTTCACAGTATTACCAGTTTCGGCCTATGGGTGCAAGTGGCATAGCTTTGCTGGCTGAATCCCACTTGTCATTTCATACATGGCCGGAACACGGGCTTGTGACTCTGGATATATATACCTGTGGAGAGCACAGCAATGCGGACAGGGCGTTTAATTACCTCCTGAATGTGCTGCATCCAACTTCCATTGAATACAAAAAGCTTGAACGGGGAACCAAGATAGAGGAAAATGTTAAAATAGACAACCCCCAGATGATGCTGTGATATATTGCAGAAGAAAATAATTTTAATTTCCTTTTTATTTATATTGTTATGTTTAGATTTATTGATAGGTATATACCATATAACCAGTGAATTTAATATTCTTGTAATACCCGATCTGGCTATTTCTATTGTTTCAATATATATGGCGGGCGACATATTTCTGGATGTGTCTTACCACGTTGGAAAATCAATATCATTCTCTGAAAAATATGTAGGTCTTTTCATTGTCGGGTTTGCTGCAATAGTGGATGAAATTATAATGTCAGTAATGGCTGCTGCAGAAAATCTGGGAACAATAAGTTTTGGTACTATACAGGGTTCAAATGCAATAACCCTTCTGGCTTTCTTCATTCTTATTCCATTATATTATAAATCTGGAATCTCGAAGTTCAGACTGGATTCATATGTTATCACAGTCACCGCAGTGGCACTTCTTATAATTTCATTCTACTTTGTCAAGGTTCCCTATTACGTTGGCTTTGTAACGCTTATAATATTCCTGTTCTACGTTATTAGAAAGGTGAAATCTTCAGAAATTGAGTCAGAAATTGTAGCAGAAGAAGTATACCCCTCATATTTTGGCATACTTGCCATTGCTGTAATCATGTTTGCATCATATAATATGATAAACTCTGCCTTGATAGTATCACACATTCTGAATGTAAATACATTCATATCATCATTCTTCCTGCTTGGATTCTTCGGATCGCTGCCGGAAATAATGATGATGTCTATATCACTCAGGGAC
The DNA here is from genome assembly GCA_002505185.1 of Ferroplasmaceae archaeon UBA567. Classification (GTDB taxonomy): domain Archaea; phylum Thermoplasmatota; class Thermoplasmata; order Thermoplasmatales; family Thermoplasmataceae; genus Ferroplasma. Next base: position 1,997 of record DAUP01000084.1, read on the forward strand.
AACAGGAGGGATGTTTCAATAGGATTGATTACAGGGAGTACAGTATATAAAGAAACTATACTGTTTTCAATCATAGCATTTATAGGCACATTGACATTTCGGGATTCTTTCTTTTCCCTGATTTTGATGGTTGTATTTTCTNNATATTATTTATTTTATGGTGTTTAAATTTCCTGCCTAATTCAGAATCCCCAAAATTGTTCTTCTTTCCTTTTGATTTTTATAAGTTCTTCCATGGTTTCTTTCATATCAGGATCCATGTCCTGGTCTTTCATTTCTTTTACTACATTTTCAGGAACATCAACATATAAATCTTCATCCGGAAATATTTGCCGGTTTAAGGTAACGCCATCAATTGCGCATGACAGTTCTGATCCCTTATCAGCATACTGCCGGTTTACATCGCCATCTCTCAGGCTTTTAATAGTTCCTGCATATTTGTTGTTGCTGTTTATGAGCTTGTCCCCAACCTTGACCCGGCCTGAAATGACCCTTATTCCAACTATAACAGGTTTAGCTGCCCTGAAAATATAATCAGGCAAAATTACTAACTTTGATGGGACGGGCCTGCTGTTTTTCTTTTCCTCTTCTATTTCATGTTTTTTGAACTCAAGCCATTTATTCAGATCGTCTATCATGGAGTAAATCACATTCCCTGAAATAACCTTTGCATTGTTATATTCCATGTTTTCTCTGGCATCGCTTGAAATATTAACATTAAATCCGACAATAACGCGGTCCAGTGGGTTATTTAACGTAGACACATTTATTATATCTTTTTTTGTAATGTCACCTATCTGGGCTTCCCTAACATTAATCTTGTTCTGTTCCATTTCATATGCTATGGCTTCAAGTGAGCCTATGGCCTCAGCCTTTATTGTAATCCCATTATCTGAGAGTTTTATATCCGGTTTAGATTCCTTAATGAGTTCATTGAACGCATAATCGGTTTTACTGCCCTTCACAACAATTATAGACGTACCTGAAATAACATCAAGTTTGTCTGTTATCAGAATTCTAATTCCGGCAGCTGATCTTATGCTATCCCTCTCCTCAACACCTTTTTTTCCCGAGGCCAGAATAGCCTTCACCTTTGTAACCGCTGGACCCGCATTCGTATTCAATGCTATTTTATCGCCCTTGTGAAGTGTGCCCTGATACAGTATTGTGTCCAGTGTAGTACCTATGGACTCTTCTTTCTTGATTTCTATCACTGAACCTCGTGTGGTTTTATTTTCAAATTGTATATGGTCTTCCAAAAATCTCTGTGCTAGTCCTGTGAGAACCATCAGTATATCAGGGACTCCTATGTTTAGCTTTGCACTTATGGGAACTATTGCAAATGATTTTGTGAAATCTGTGATTCTGTCATATCTATCAGATGATATTCCCTTGACATAAAGGTCATTAATTATTTTGTAAATTTTTTCATCAAGGGCATCCACATATTCCTTCCTCTGTTTGAGGAGTGTTTCCTTAAATGAGGTATTCTTGGTAGTTATAAAATATGGTACAAGATCTATTTTATTTGCAGCTATTATAAATGGTGTTTTATATTTCTTTAAAACATCTATAGATTCTATCGTCTGTGGCTTTAGCCCCTCATTCACATCTATAACAAGAATTGCTATGTCAGCCAGTGCTCCGCCCATTGATCTCATATTGGCAAAGGCCACATGCCCCGGGGTATCTATAAATAATAAACCTGGAATTTTAATCTCAATATTTTTAAAGTAATTCTTCATATTTGATTCAAGGGTATTTTTATCTATTTCTGTTGCACCAATCTTCTGTGTAATGCCACCAGCTTCTTTCTTTGCTACGGTGGTCCCTCTGATATCATCTAAGAGAGTGGTTTTTCCATGGTCAACATGACCCAGTACACATACAATTGGTTCCCTTAAATTCTTTTTTGTTGTTTCCATATTCAATAATCCATTATCTCATTCTCATTAAAAAATATTTTATATTCGTGGTTATATGCTTCTGGAGAATCTGAGGCGTGGACTATATTTTCTTCAATATTCAGTGAGAAATCTCCCCTGATTGTTCCTGCAGCTGCCTTCGATCCATCAGTCGTCCCTGCAAGATTCCTGCATGAAACTATGGCATTGTCTCCTTCCAGTATCAAGGCAACTATAGGTCCGGATGTCAGGTAGGAAACCAATCCATCAAAGAAAGGCTTCATACTGTGGACACTGTAATGTTCTCTAGCTTTTTCCTCAGAAACTCTCATGAGCTTAAGTGAAATAATTTTTAATCCCTTGTTTTCGAATCTTCCAATTATATTGCCTATAATGTGCCTTTTAACTCCATCAGGTTTTATAAGTACCAATGTTCTTTCCATATTTTTACGCCTTTCTCATTTCCTTAATACGGTGGTACTCGTTTGTCCATTTAACATTTCTTGCGGCTCTTTTTAGGTCTATCATATTAACCCTGCATTTCTTTGAACAGAAATTCATGATATTTCCATCTTTTCTGATATAAATGATTCCGGATGCAGGTTCAATATCGTGGCCACAAAAGATACATTTTCTGTTTTCCATTTGATTCACCTTATTGATAATCTCCTTGCCTCTCTTGCAGTCTCCCTAAGCATCAGGATATCGCCAACCTTCACAGGTCCAAGAACATTCCTGGCGATAATTCTGCCCTGGTCTTTCCCTTCGAGGACTCTGACCTTTACAGTTGTGGCTTCACCGGTCATTCCGGTTCTTCCCATCAACTCAACCACTTCAGCTGGAGTTGCATCTTCTGCCATAAAGCATCACTCTTCACTTTCTTCTGAATCTTCTTTCTTCTTTGCA
>DAUP01000084.1:4864-6753 GCA_002505185.1 Ferroplasmaceae archaeon UBA567
AGAAGCTTTTTCTTTTACAGGTGCTTTCTTCGGCTCCTTTGGAGCTTTTGTAGCTTCAGCTTCTATTTCTTCTTCCTTGGGCTGTTCACTCTTGGCTGCAGGTTTTTTCTTTTCTTCCTTTCCTGATTTTGCATTTTCTATTGATGATATTAAATCTTTATATGCGTCTTCATTTTTGCCGTAATCAACAACTGCTATAGATGCTGCAGATGCAATACCGACTTTTAAGCCGAGGTCACTCTTATTTTTTACATATGTATATGGGACTTTTCTCTCCTCGCACAGGACAGGCAGATAAAAAACCACTTCAGGGGGTGAAACATCCTCTGCTATGACAACAACCTTTGCCTCTCCTCTCTCTATAGACTTAACTACTTCATTTGTCCCTTTCTTAATCTTACCAGATCTGTATGAATTTTCTACAAAATCCAATGCGTCTTTGACTAACGATTCGGGAGCTTCAAACTTTACATAAGTGTTTTCCATGATAATCCTCCTTCACTTCTGGATGGTATTATAAACTGTAATATAAATATTTAGCATTATTCTGGGATATGAAATTAATAATAGATGTACTTTGAGTTGTTGTTGGTTCTCCAATTGATTGATGTTCGATCTAATATGACAATTATACCAGCATCCATAAATTGAATTAAAATATCTATTTTTCAGATCTATTCTTTATTGCCCCACTTGACAAAGTGACGGAAAATATATTAGTAATAGTATAAAATAATAATATCCCCATGTAAACTAATATATATAACATATGGTTTTCATCGCATGAGTGAAAAGACAGATGTTATTGCTGCATCAATGATTGGAACAATAATAGAATGGTACGGAATTTTTATTTTTGCTTCCGGAGCCATTTATATAGAAAGAACATTTTACCCCAGTGTTTCGGTGGCAGAAGGCCTGCTGCTGACATTGCTGACCTTTGCACTTGGTTTTATAACAAGGCCTGTGGGTGCATATGTCTTTGGGCATTTCGGTGATAAACTAGGAAGAAAGAAGATACTGCTCCTAACTCTTTTAATATCTGGAATATCTACAGGGTTAACCGGCTTAATACCTTCTGAGGCCAGTATAGGTGCCATGGCTATAGTTCTACTTGTAGTGCTTAGGCTTGCTCTTGGATTCGGCCTAGGAGGAGAATGGGGTGGTGCTATGCTTCTTACTCTTGAAACATTCAAAAATAGAAGAGGATTTTATTCATCCTTTGTACAATCAACTGTTGGAATAGGGTTACTTCTGGGGATTGCAATATTCATACCCCTTGTATATGCTTTACCATCTTCTTTTATGTATTCCATAGGGTGGAGAATACCATTCCTGGCTAGTTTTGTCATCGTTGTTGTTGGTATATTTATAAGATTAAAGGTAAAAGAGACTCCTGTGTTCGAGGCAGAAAAGAAAAAGAACAGAATCCTGAAATCACCTGAAAAAGAATTATTTACCAAACACTGGAAAAAAATAGTTGTTGGTACACTGTTGGCCGGATCTTCTGGAAACTTCTTCTATTTTGCAATAGCATTACTTCCAGTTTTATTTGAGAATGCAAAAAAGATAACTATACTTGATGGACTCATAGGTACGGCAATATTCGGCATACTGGATGTGATATTTGTCTTTGTTGGCGGGCAGATATCAGACAAAAAAGGGAGACGGGTTATCATCGCAGGGGCCAATTTATTGGCACTAGTAGTGCTGTTCCCTTCCATTTATCTGGTAGGTTTTGGGTACTTTGTGGTATTTCTCTCCCTTTTTGCTGTAGCACATGGATTGAGCTATTCTCCATTGGGTGCAATGATTTCAGAAATTTTCCCCACAAATGTCAGGTATTCCGGGAATTCCGCAAGCTATCAGTATGGAAATTCGTTTATAGG
>DAUP01000083.1 GCA_002505185.1 Ferroplasmaceae archaeon UBA567
GCTATAGTGTTTTTTATACCATATCTTAAAAGATTGAGTACATCATTTCTTCCCTCAACCACTATAATGGAATCTGATGTCCCAACAGCAGGACCTGCAGGCAGGCGTTCTTCTCCATAGGAAAGTATTTCCTTTTTCTCAACTTCCTCCCTGACAGACTGTATTATGCTTTCACTAAGGCTTTTTCCATTTGTACCCATTTTCTTGTAAAGTTCCTCAGCCCTCTGTATAACCTTGTCCCTTTTGTTTATCCTTACGTCTTCCACATCCTCTACATCAACTTTTGCCTTGCATGGCCCTATTCTGTCTATTGTTTCAAGGGCAGCAGCCAGAATTGAGCTTTCTACCTGGTCTAATCCAGAAGGTATAAGGACAAATCCCTCAGTTCTTCCTTTCTTTGTATCTATCTCAACTTCAATTCTACCGATCTTTCCACTTTTCTGTAAATCCCTTAAATCTAATTCCTCACCCAATAAGCCTTCAGTTTGCCCGAATATTGCACCAACAACATCGGGCTTTTCAACAACACCATCAGTTACTATCTTTGCCTTGATAACATATTTCGTTATGTTTGGATCGACATTCATTATTATCACCGTTATTTGCTTTGATTACGTCAATATGATAATTTTCAGTTACCATTGAATTGTTATGTTTAAAATGTATATAATCTATTCGTTATCATTTCTTGCATATTATTCCAATTAATGTTAATATCAATATATAAGGTATTGGATTGTTTCACGAATTTTTTGATAATATTATTAAATTTATATTATAAGGCCATCAATCCAATTATTATTGAATGTATATTACCACAATGCGGATTTATGGCAAAATTTATCGATATTCCGGGCAATAATCGGAACAAATCGAATATCAGCAATAGATCGTAGATTATATAGGAAGTTTCAAAAGGTTAAAATAAGGCATATATATCATTAAAAGAATGATTAAATTTGGAGTTGCTGGAATACCACTAACCAGTAAGGGCAGAACGTATATAGATTCAATAGAGGATGTGGCAAATCTTGGTCTAAATTCTCTGGAAGTTCAGCTTTTAAGGGTAAACGTAAGCGAAGACCCGGCAATTGAGTACGTGGATATGTATCCAAAGGATGTAACTGACTCAATAATTGTGGATGTATTAAGGCCTGATGAAAATGGTAATTATAAAAGTATAGGAACTGAAAAGCAAATAGAAGAAGATGACATCATACAGGAACTTTTCTGGAATATGGCCCGTAATTATGATGAACTGAAAGAAGGTGGTGAAATAGCCAAAGAGCTGGATATTGATATTTCCATGCATGCGCCTTATTATATGGACTTATTGAACGGGGGAGAAATGGCGGAAAAATCCATAAACCATTTAAGATGGTCACTTTTAATAGGCAGGGCCATGGGCGCCAAAAGAGTGGTCACACACACAGGATTCTACACAAAGAAAAAATCAGAGAGTCTTAAAAAAGCTCTTGAAATATACAGTGGCATTGCTGAAGAATTTTCCCATAAAAGTGGGTATCCATATATAGGTGTGGAATCTTCCGGGAAAAAAGACCTGTTCGGTACACAAAAAGAACTGTTTTACTTAGCCGAGAGAATACCAGATATAGAACCCATCCTTAATTTCCCACACATTCATTCTATAAACAATGGATCACTTATAGATGCAAAAAATTTTGAGGACGTTATGAATGCATTTTCAAAGTATGCAAAATACGACCTTTACACAGAATTCGGTGGAGTAGACTATGAAAACGGGAATGAATTAAAGATAACTGCAATAAAGCATGGTGATTTAAAATTTGAGACACTTGCGGAGGTAGTATCAACAAATGACAGGGATATGGATATTATATCAATGTCGCCATTGTTGGAACATGATGCCCAATACATGGAGTTAATGTACTGGAGGGCTCTTTCTAAAAAATACCAGAAAAAACTGGCAAAGAAAATATAGGTGTAAAAATGAGAACGTATCCTGTTAGAAAAACAATCAAGATTAGCAAGTCGTACATAATCGAAATCCTCAAATCAAAAAATATGGAATTTGAGGAAAATGGGGAACATATAATTTCGTCATATCCTGGACTTAAAAAAATAGAGTTCTGGACAGACGGAAAAAAACTGTACGCAGAAACAGAGACCGATATGGAATATGAAAATCCATCTGAAACAATAAAATTTTTCAACGACCTGCTTGCAAAAGTGACTGGATATACAACTAAGGAGAGGAAGAAGCTAATATCTAAATAGTTTATTAAATTATAAGAAATAACATGTACAAAGATAAATTATATATTGTTTATTTGATAATAAGTATTGTATCTATATTATTCGTTATTATTTCCCTAAACGATCTGTTATTTGGGAATCAAGCATTGATGAAATTAATTACATTAAAATCAGTTGGCAACTGGCAATACTGGATATTGATAGCTTCAATTATAGTATTCTCATATTTTGCTTATATGTCATATTCTGTGCTCAACGACATGTCAAAATTCAAAAAATTATTGAAAAGCAGCAGCAAAAAGACATTCATTGAAAACATCCCTGATCTTGAAAGAATTTCAAAGAGGCTAGGTACACACTATCATGATTTATTAACACAGGCAAAACATAAATGGGGCATAAGAAAATAATTATTTCAATATATTCTTCACAAACTCCGGAAGATAAAATGACCCATACAATATATCACTGTTAAAATACTTCCCATTATTTATTTTTTCATCTCTTAATTTCATTTCTTCTCCAGATGCCATAGTAAATGACCATAGACCACTGGGGTACGTTGGTATAAAGGCACAGTAAGTTTTCACATAGGGAAACACTTCAGACATTCCTTTATGTGCCAAGGCAAGTGCTGTTGGCTGGTAATATGGCGATCCGGACTGTGTTACAACTATTCCATCCTCTGTAAGATGCGCCCTGATATCATTATAAAAACTGCTGGAAAATAATCCTTCTGCCGGACCCACCGGATCAGTGGAATCTACAATAATCCTGTCAAATTTATCCTTGCTTTCCCTAATATATTTAATTCCGTCACCAACGATTAACTTTACCCTGCTGTCCTTGAACGATGATGAAATATCTGGAAAATACTTCTTGGCAACCTCTACAACGTTCCCATCAATTTCAACGTTTGTTATGCCATGTATGTCAAGATCTAATAGTCTTCTGGCTGCTCCCCCATCCCCACCACCTATTATCAATACATTTGAAGGTTTTGAGTTGAAATAATAGGGAACCATGGTTATCATTTCATGATAAACATATTCATCTTTTTCGGTTAGTTGTACAGTTCCGTCAATCGACAGTAATTTTCCAAAATCATAGGTATCGAATAGGTCTATTCTCTGGTAATCCGTTTTGATTGAAAGCAATTGATCCTTTATTCTGAATGAAAGCTGCAAATTATCCGAGTATCGTTCTGAAAACCAATTTTCTATTAATCTCATATAAGTTTATATTTACTGTGTATATAATTTTTATCGGAACTAAGGTAAATGGTTTACTGGCACAAACAGTTGCAGAATGAATTTATAAGCATAAATCTAAAATCAAGAAATATTATAAATACTAAATAAAAATATCACTACAATATTACAAATAAAAAAAGTTATTATTTCTTATACTTTAACTTATTTACTAATGGACAAATGTAATAAATATTTGTATTTTTTATAAAAAGTTAAAGCATATTCAGTAATTTTAAGGGTTTATTGGGTTTTAAATAGAAAAGTTATTATACTACAAATTACATTAAGTATTGGTGAAATAATGGTAGGTATAAGCGAATTATCAAAAAAGGTTGCCAGCTCTACAAGCACAACACAGAAAAAAACAGCGGAGATAATAACGACATTTCTTAAGGAAACAGTAGAGGCAGTCAACGATGGAAAGAAAGTAAACCTGGCCGACTTCGGTATCTTTGAAAGAAAAGAACAGAAAGCAAGAGTGGCAAGAAATCCTAAAACCAGAGAAGAAATAAAGGTTCCTGCTAAAGATAAGTTCGTATTCAGGGCATCTTCTGCTATAAAATATAAAGATTAATTTCATAATATAATCATTTTATTAGACAACATATTTTTTTCATTTCAACTATAATAGTAAAATAATACTTAGCAATAATGTTACATGAAAGTTCTGGGAATTGAAGGAACGGCACATACAATAAGTGCAGGCATTGTAGATGAAAAAAATATTCTTTCAAATTCCTCTTCAACATATATTCCCCAAACTGGCGGTATTCATCCACGTGAAGCAGCAATTCACCATGCCGACAACATAATACCTGTTATGAAAAAAGCATTTGACAAATCCGGGCTATCACCGAATCAGATAGATCTTGTGGCCTTTTCCATGGGGCCCGGTCTTGGTCCGTGCCTTCGTGTTGTCGCCACTGCTGCTAGGGCTTTTTCAATTAAATATGGAATTCCACTAATAGGGGTCAATCATCCCCTAGGCCACGTGGAAATCGGGAGGAAGCTCTCAGGAGCAAAAGACCCTATCATGCTGTATATTTCTGGTGGTAATACGCAGGTTATAGCACATGAGGGCGATTCATACAGAGTTCTTGGGGAAACAATGGATATTGGCCTGGGTAACCTGCTCGACAAATTTGCAAGGGATATAGATATACCTTTTCCAGGGGGCCCAAGAATAGAGGAATTTGCATCAAAGGGAGATAAACTGTTGGATTTGCCCTATTCTGTCAAGGGAATGGACACATCTTTCTCCGGTATTTACACAGCAGCCATGAGTTACATAAAGAAAGAATCCATAGAAAATATATGTTACAGCCTTCAGGAAACCACATTCGCCATGCTGGTAGAGGTTCTAGAGAGGGCATTGTATTACACAGATAAAAAAGAAATTCTGCTAGCAGGGGGTGTAGCAAGAAACGACCGCCTCAGGTCAATGGTATCAGAAATGGCACGTTCATCTGGTTATACTGCACATCTCACGGATAAAAAGTACTGTATGGATAATGGGGCAATGATAGCTCAAGCCGGGATGCTGATGTATCTTTCAGGGCAGAGGCAGGATATTATGGAAACCAGGGTAAATCAAAGATTTAGAATAGATGAGGTCAAAGTTCCCTGGATAAATTCCAGTAATTTAACAATCAGCAATAATAAGGGTGCAGAGGCATTGATCTCAGAATCACAATTTTATAGCAGGGCTACCATTACAAAGCAACGCCTGGAGAAAGAGTACAGAAATCCGGTTCTGGATCATAGAATAAGAATGGAGAGAATGAAAAATGAATTCAATATTCTGTTTCGGATGAAAAGTTGTGGCATAAATGTTCCAATTGTATATGATTTTAACAGATACAATTTTTCAATAACCATGCAAAAGCTGGATGGTGTAACGCTCAATAAAGCGATACATGAGGGTAATAACTATATGGAATATATACGGGAACTTGGAAAAATAATTGGAGAAATGCACAACCTCTTAATTGCACATGGTGATCTAACTCCAAATAATATTATCATTGCAGGTAACAATATCTATCTTATAGATCCCAGTATGGGAAAACTTAATTGCGAAATAGAGGATATGGCAGATGATTTATTTCTTCTTACAGAATCATTTAAAAGTCTATATCCCAATACTGATGAACTTGAGAATAATTTTATAGACTCCTATAAAAAGAAATCTCATAATTATGAGAAAGTTATAGATGTGCTTAGTTCCATAAGGCAAAGAAGGAGATATGTGTGACGCTTATTTGTAATGAAGTCTTCCCACAGCTAAAGGTATATAAGGAATTTAATGTGAAAATTGGTATATTCTATTACATAGAAAATAAAAAGTTAAGGTTAAATAATTTTCGAATCATAAGGTATTGAATGAACGATTATCTGCTTGATCTGTTTAGGGATACCAGAATTGTTGCAAAGGTGAAGAATAGGTTCCCATACCTGTTCCAGCTAGCAGAGCTTGAGAGTTCAAGAGCGGGCAGGATTGGAATGGAAGTTGGACCGGTCAGAGAAAAGGTGATTACAGCCCTCCTGATTTACAAATTCGGCGAGGAAAACGTTGAATATGACCTACCAATTACAGAACCAGAAATTGATGTTAAACTGTTTAACCAGCCAATCTCAATAAAAACCATATCAGGAAAGGAACCCTCTGGGGTGAAGCTGATTTGGACTGTTGATGCAGAAAAGGCAAGGAATTTCTTGGATACATGGCGTCCCACATATGATTTGATCTTTGTTCATGTAAATTGGTCTTCCAAAGGGGGTCTATATTACATACCTTACGAGGTTCAAAACACAGTGTTTAATAAAATTGGCAGAGAAAACCATATCAAGTTACCAAAGCAGGGAACAAATCCAAGAGGTGTTGAAATTTCCAATGATGCGTTAAAAACTCTCATCAGCAATGATAAAACAAAGTCGATAGAAGTAAATTGGGTTAAGGAATCCATAGACTATGACCCGTTTAAGAGATGGGTTGACTTATGGAGTGAGGAATAATGAAAGGTAATACCAGAAGAAATGGCTCTCAAACCAGTTCATTTGGGAGTCCAAGTAGGGCAAACCATGACTCGTCAAAGTTTTACAGCAGTCGACTTTATGAGGGTTTTTCTAGAGGGAAAGACAATGTCGACTTTAGTGAGAATCCGTTACCTGCTACTTCCATAGATAGGATATTTTGCGAATCTGCTGAAAGAATGACCGAGCTTCCTGATAAAAGTGTTCATTTAATGGTCACTTCTCCTCCATACAATGTTGGAAAGCTCTACGACAAGGACATGTCTCTGGACGAGTACAGAGACTTTCTGACATCAATTTGGAAAGAAGTCTACAGAGTTCTTGTGCCTGGAGGGAGAATATGCGTAAACATTGCAAACCTCGGTAGAAAACCATACATTCCATTGCACACCTTTGTAATCCAGGATCTCCTCAAAATCGGTTTTCTAATGAGAGGAGAGGTCATTTGGGACAAAGGGGCAACTGCCAGTTCTTCTATTGCGTGGGGAACATATCTCTCTGCCAAGAACCCAGTTCTCAGGGACTCCCACGAATATATCCTCATTTTCTCGAAAGATAGTTTCACACGTGGGGTCAAAGATAATATGAAGTCCACACTTTCAAAAGAAGAGTTTGCAGAATTTACGAAGAGTATCTGGTCATTTAGTGCTGAATCCGCAACTAAGGTTGGGCATCCTGCCCCCTTCCCGGTGGAACTTCCTGCCAGATGTATAAAGCTGTACACTTTCGAAGAAGAAGTGGTACTCGATCCGTTCGTTGGCAGTGGAACTACCGCTGTGGCGGCGATTAATCTCAACCGTCATTATGTTGGTTATGATGTAGATAGCGAATACGTTAACATGGCTGAAAAGCGCATCAAACAGGCGATAGGAAGAAGAAACCAACAGGTACTCTCGGAGGAAACCCCATACTCAGTTAAGAGGGTGTTAACAAACGGAAAAGGCGCTTCTTAGAGATCATATTTGAATTCCTTAAGCTCTCTGAGCCTGATAATGGGTATTCTTCCATGGCCCTTATTACTGCATTCAATTCATCGTTGCTGATTATTTTATTCTTATATTCCCTGTAAATATAGTTCACATCCCGTTGCTATTTTCATTTCTCTGGTTATTTCTGTTAACGATTTTTGATGCATATTATTTTACTATATCTTTAGAGAGCATATATAGGAAATATTTGTGGATAATCTATAAAAATAAAAAAGTAAGGGCTAAAGGTGTAAAATTATTAATAAATTATAACGCAATATACGGCATATGATAAAATTTGTTACCAGCAACACACATAAATACAAGGAAGCGGAAACCCTATTCAAAAAAAGAGGCATTGAAATATCATGGGAGAAAATGAAATATGAGGAGATACAGGCAGATGACAATGAAACAATATGCCGGGACAGTTGTATGAAATTATCAGAAAAACTGGAATCTCCATTTTTCATAGACGACACAGGACTTTATATAAAATCCTTGAATGGATTCCCGGGCCCTTTTGCTTCATATGTACAGGAAACACTTGGAAATTCAAGAATTTTAGAGATGGCATCAGGATCAGCTGCCTTTTTTAAAACAGTAGTAGGATTTAGCAACCAAAAACAAATATATATATTTACAGGAATACTGAATGGCAATATATCAAATAAGGAATCCAGAACAAAGGGATTTGGCTATGACCCAATATTTATACCGCAAGGATATGATAAGGCATTATCTGAACTTTCCACCGGGGAAAAAAATATTATTTCCCATAGGGGAAAAGCACTTGAAAAATTCATAGATTTTCTGCTTTCAAGCGGGATAATATAACATTTTGGATAAACATTTTAATCTATAATTTTATTAATGAGCATATAATTAGGAATAAATAAAGTTCAAGGTGTATATTATGGTTGTAGCAGTAATTGCAGATCGGAAAACCGGTAAAACATATAAAAAAGAAATTGGAGAGGATGTCCTCGGTTCTTTGGCCGGGAGGAAAATAGGAGAAGAAATAGACGGTATATTTTTTGAAATGCCTGGTTATAAGATGAAATTGACAGGAGGTAGTGCCAACGACGGTTTCCCTATGAAAAAAGACCTGTCAATAGCAGGGAAAAAGAGAATACTTATAACTTACAATAAGGGAAGAAAGGGGAAAAATGGCATCAGGAAAAGAGTTACTTTTAGAGGAAATATAATTGGTTCAGATATATCTCAGATTAATCTTGTGGTTACCCAGTATGGAACAAAACCCCTTGAAGCAAAGGAAGAATCAGAAGAAAAAGGAGAACAATAATGGAACAGCCATCTGTTAATATAGGTATGGTTGGTCATGTTGACCATGGAAAAAGCACTTTGACTTTTGCCTTGACCGGCAAGAAAACTGACGTGCATTCCGAAGAAGTCAAACGTGGCATCTCAATTAAACTTGGTTATGCCGATACACCTATATATAAGTGCGTGGATGAATCCGGAAAAGAATTTTATTCAAATAAAAGGGATTCGGATAAATGTAAGTTGTCCCGGGTTATATCTATTGTTGATGCACCTGGCCACGAGACCTTAATGGCCACAATGCTTGCAGGGTCTGCCATAATGAATGGGGCAATTCTAGTAATAGCAGCAAATGAGGCATGTCCGCAGCCACAGACAAGAGAGCATTTAACAGCTCTTGAAATAATGGGAATAAAGGAAATTATAGTTGTGCAAAATAAAATTGATCTGGTAACACGAGAACGGGCTCTTGAAAGCTATAATGAAATCAAAACTTTTTTGAATGGGAGCATTGCAGAAAATGCGCCTATCATTCCCGTGAGTGCATATCACAACACAAATATTGATATAGTTCTTGAAGCAATAGAGAAGATTATTAAAAGTCCAAAATTCAACGAAAACGATTCACCGATGATGTATATAGCACGGTCATTTGACATCAACAAACCTGGAACCAAACCAGCTGAATTGAAGGGAGGAGTCCTCGGTGGCGCTCTAATTAAGGGTAAATTGACTGTTGGGGATGAAATAGAAATTTCACCAGGTGTACAGATTACAAAGGGAAACAAAACCACATGGGAAAATGTCACCACTAAGATCACATCCCTAATGGCAGGGTCATCGGCATATGATTCAATTTTGCCAGGAGGGCTTGCTGCCGTTGGAACAGAACTTGATCCTTTTCTCACTAAGGGAGATTCGTTTACCGGCAGAATAGTGGGATTGAAGGACAAGGTTCCAAAAACTATATTTAACCTGGAAATGGACATACACCTACTTAACCGTGTTGTTGGATTTGATGAAGAAGTTACCGTGGAACCTTTAAAGGCCAATGAAATGATCATGCTTACTGTTGGAACCGCCAATACTATAGGGTCTGTAGCCTCAATAAAAGATGAACATGTTGGTGTAACATTAAAATACCCTGTTGCTGCAAACATAAACGAGAGAATGGCAATAGGAAGGCGAATATCCAATAGATGGAGGCTTATAGGCTATGGCTCCATCCTGAAAATATCCTAATAATTGGATTTTCATCACAAAAATTATAAAATTAAATAAATAGTATATAATATCATTGTTCATGGAATTAAAGGAAAAAGTTGAAAAATATTTTGAAATTGAGAAAGCAGCGCTAGCTAAAATACATATCATTGCACCACAGGATTCATATATATATGGAATAGCAAAGGACCACATGGAAATGATATTAAGTTACTACAATGATGCCAAATATTTCTATGACAAGAATGACTTTATCAATGCCTTCGCGGCCCTGAATTACTCATACGGATGGATAGATTCAGCAATTCGGATAGGCCTGTTTGATGGTGATTCTGATCATCGATTATTTACTCATTTCAAGTAATCATCAAGATCCCCTGGCTTTTGTTCTACTCCATGCAAATCCATTTTCACATTGCTGTTTACAACATCGCTCTTTATTAAATTCTCCATTATGGGTTCAAGTTTATTTCTTATATCTCTTGTCATCCTATTAAATGACTCTATTGATTTCGAAAGATTCTTTGATGTTTCATTGAAGTCCTTCACAAAAGTTTGCATATTGCCGTAAAATTCTCTGATTTTTCCTATAAGTTCATTGAAATTTTCCACTGTATTGATGTCCTTCCATCCCATATGAACAGTAAGTAATAGAGATATAAACGTAACCGGTGTTGCTATGATTACCTTTTTTGTTATGGCATCTTCTATGATTTCTGGTTTGTTAGACATTACCAGACTCAAGAGTGATTCCATAGGCAGAAACATAACGACAAAATCAACTGATCCGTCAAATTTTTCCCAATATTTTTTGGATGCCAGATCCTTTACATGATTATTGAAAACGGATATATACTTCTCCAGGAAGGATTTATCATCATGTTCATTCATATGCTCAAAATATCCACTCAGGGGAACCTTTGAATCAACAACTATAGTCCTCCTGTTTGGCAATTTTATAATCATATCCGGTTTATTCAACCCGTCCTCCGAAGCTACCTGCTCCATGAAGTCACAATAAGGCGTCATACCTGCTATTTCCACAGTTCTTCGTAATGTAATCTCGCCCCATTTTCCCCTTACCGAGGGATTTTTAAGAGCCCCTGACAATTTAATTGTATCATGTTCCAGATCTGTAATCTTCTTGGATAGGGTATCTAAATTCTCTTTTAATGAACCGGATTCAGATTTACGCTCTCGTTCTATATTCTCAATATAATCCTGATAAGTTTTCAATGAGTTTTTTAATGGTTCTATGAGGCTGTTTAATTTTAAGCCTGTATTTTCACGTTCATTTCTTTCAATTTCCAGTGCATTTCTAAAAGCTACTGTGCTGGTGTTAAGAAGATTTTTATTCTCTGCCTCAATAAAATCATGCATTGATATTTTTAAGTTATTTTCAACGTTTCCATACATTTTTTTATTTATCCTGGAATATATTACCATGCCTGTTATGAGTCCTGAAACAAATCCCGCCAGAATTCCTATTGTGATCAAAAAAAACATATTTACAGTATACAGAACAAATAAAATAAATTTGTCATACAAAACGTGTTTATTGTATGCCAAGGTCTATCTGGTTTTCTATATATTTCCAGAACTTGTCCTCTATTTCAAAACTCCATAATGATTCAGGGACTTCGAAAAATGCGAGTTCTGGTGCTAATAGAAAACTCTCTATGGCTGCCACTCCAAGATCCTGGAGCCATTTGCCCATTCCAAGGCTTATTTTCACGTTGTCTGGTGTTCCTGAAACTGTAATGGAATATGCTCTATCCATTCCAGCTATGCTCCTGAGCAATCCTTCCTTGGTAGCCTGTATCAAAGTACCGTTTGGGTGCTTCCCTAACTGTGTTTTAAATTTCTCATTCTGAAAATACTGTTCTATCATATTTGACAGCTTATCCAAATCTATATTCTTTCCATTAAACTCCTTTACTTTTGTTTTCATAATTCCATATATATAAATGCGTATATAATCCTTTTTCAAAATATTACATTTAATGGGCTTAGAAGTAGGAGCCAGCATTACATTCGAGAATAAAATCTATTTATACAAAAAACATAGATATGCAAAATTAAAAAGGTTTCCCTATAAAAGCAAGCGGGTCCGAAGGGATTTGAACCCTTGACCGATGGATTAAGAGTCCATCGCTCTACCTAGCTGAGCTACGGACCCAGTTAGTTAAATAAGGTTATGTTAAAATACTATTTTAACTTTTTAAATTTTAGTTATAGGTACCCCGCTATCCTACCGGAGAGTCAAAATATTTGCACTGCCAAAAATATTCAAAGGTTGCTGGTGGAGTATCTCCGTATGCTTGAATTTTCTTCAATCTGAAGGTACATGTAATTCCAGGTCACAAATGTTAAAAATCTCTAAATTTAAAATTGTTGTTAAGCAGACCCCCCGCTATTATAGCTATAATTCCTATTAATATGAGAAATGTGGATATATCTCCTAAATAACCGATATAAACTAAATATCCCTCAGAGCCAAATGTAATAGATGTGGCAGGATGTGATCCAGAAAACTCCACGAATGCATAATTTGCAGGTGTTAAATTTCTATACTCTTTTATATTCCCGAAACTGGTGTAAGTAGGAAGACTTAATTTGGCCAATGTCGATGTATTATTTACTCTGTTCACATCCTTTGCGGGCACCAGTCCTGAACTGCTTGTCGGGTTCTCAACCGAAATTATAAAATTTTTAGAGTTTACAGAAATATTTTTGGATATATACTCTGTCCCATTAACCGTAAAACTATTCTCGTTAATTTTTGGCTTTTCAAGCCCACTATATACATATAATGAAACACCAATTAATAGCATAACTACGCCTAGCACAAGTATCCATTTTTTCATAGTCATATCACAAATTGGCTTATTACTTAAATTTTGTATTGTTTAACATATTCTACAAAACATGAAGGGTCATGATTAGGATTAATCAATAAATGGCTCCCTTTGTGGATGTAAATGTTTCGAATGATTTTTTTGCCGTTATCTATTGTTTTTCATATTTATATGGGTTTTTAAATAGTTTTTTGCAAATAGATTTCTCTGAAATGGGTTATGAAATATAGAAAAACTATGCTGAACACAAATGAAGCAGCAATCAAAATCATTATGGGAATATAATGCCCAATTTTTATTATTAATAGTCCTGCAACTAGAGCACCGAAGAATACACCAGCGTGTTGCATGGATGTATAGAAACCAAGATGCCCTCCATAGCTGTTTTTTGGAGCTAGCCTTGTGATAAGCGTTGGAAACACGGTCTCACTTATAATGTATCCTGAATAAAATGCTATAACGCTCAGGGCAAAGTACGTAACGCTTGTGATCCTTTCATTCAGGAAGAAAAGTGGAATACTTATCAGCAACACGATCAATGATATGAGGGAAAAGAACACAGTCTTGTTTTTATCAGCAGGTCTTGCTATGGCCAACCCAACTATGCCTGCAATAAATACAACAGGGATAAGAAATTCATAAAACTTGCTAACAGGAAAATATTTTAGAGCATAGATTGGCAGATAAAGATAAAAAACAATCATATAGAAATAGATAAAAAAGCTTATTATTGATATGACAGCCAGTTTTGAATCTATTCCAGCCTTTATTTTAAATAACCTTTCCTTTTTTGTTTCACTGATTTTTAGCAGAGGGATGAATGACACCACCCCTATCATAGCAGCTATAATGAAAATGGAAGAATAATTAAACACAGTTTTCAATATGGGTCCCATCACCACACCAATCATGAAGGATAACCCAATAGCAACGCCGATAATAGCATCCGATATATTTCTCCTGTCCACTGGAACACTTTCATGGACAAGTGCGATTCCAGCCGAGCTAACGGCACCGGCACCTTCTACAAGCCTTCCAAGTATAAGTCCATAAATGTTTAATGGGTCAGCACATATTATATTGCCTATGATAAATGTACCAATTCCAATAGAAATGATTAATTTTCGTCCATACCTGTCTGACAGCCTGCCTAAAGGTGTCTGAAAAATTGCCATGGTAATGCCATAGGCCCCCAATGCAATGCCTATTAATAGATATGAACTAGTAAATTTTTCACCATACAGTGTAAATATAGGTAAAACCATAAACAATCCCAGTGTCCTCATGCCTATTGTAATTGAAATCAATGAAAGAACTCTGAACTGTTTTTTATCGAAAACTCGCATCATATGGTACAGGATAACCTTATTTATTATATTATTTTGTGTAATATGTAATGTCCTACAGATGCCGTAATGTTTCACTGTATAGGTTGTACAGGGTCTCGGTATAGCAGGTGTACTGGGCGATTAAGAATGGGGTAACGTTCACTGTGGGTGATTCTATCAGGTGTCATTAACTGGGGTTGGGAATAGCAAATGCGAACCTGCACTGGGTAATGCAGAGTTGATATTACCTGTTTGAACGAAAGTGAATGGGATAACGGATTAGTTATATACGGGGGGTTTAAGCATAAAACATATGATAATTCCAGGAAGGAAATGTTAAGATGGTTAAAATAAACCATAAACTAATGGAATATATTTGTAATAAATTCCCGATATTATATTAACATTTGAAAATAAAAATGTTTAATAATTAGTGAGATATATTTGATCGATGCTATATGCAGATATTGTATTCATTCAGGTATGAAAAATGCTTTGCCACAAAACTTATAAATGATTTTAATGTCAGAATAAAAATAATAGACCAGGAAATACGTGATGATAATGTTTATGAAACCCTCTCCATTTATGCAGCATCGGCAGACCTTCTCGATAAAACGGTAAAATACATTGAAAATTATCCTCACGCCGAAGATCTTAAAATTCTAGAAAAAGGATATAATTTTGTTACATTATATCTTGTAACCAAAAGTTGTCCTCTTGTTGATATAATGAGGAAAAAATTGATGGTTCCATCTAACAAAATTAGAATGGAAAGGATAGATTACTCTGGAAAAATATTCTGGCAATTCAATGTGAACAACTATAATAAAATAAGGCATATAGATGATACTCTTAAGGATATATACGATGTAAAAGATAGTAATATTGGAACTTTTAATGGAAGGCATATTAACATAAAATCCGAATATATTTTGAAAGAAGCCTTTGAAAGAGGATACTTTGACGTTCCAAAGAAAATAGGATTGAAAGAACTATCCTCAAAGCTAGATATACCACCAACCACCTTAAATTTGTTATTGAGAAGAGAATTAAGGCAGGTAATACAAAAAACAATAAAATAATTTATTTAAAAAGACTTAGCTGAAATACTATGGACAGAACAATTAATATTGTAAAAAATTGATGCATAGGGACTATAAAACCTGGTCTCGAAGCCGATTTATTTACGGATATAAATACAATTATTCCGATTATTATCTGTACCCCTATAATCATTAAGGCAATAGTGTAGTTGAAGAAAAACAATATAAGCGAGAATACAAATAATAATACAGCAAGTCCGTGTACAGTCCATATCCATTGTGCTTTTGTTTTAGGTATTTTGAAATATCCTATGGCTTTCTGATACCCCCTTTCTCCTGTGGTCATTCCTCCCATGTATATTACCGCGAAGAAAAAGTAAAGGGGAATATTATGTGTTACCAGGCTCAGTACATTGCCTGCAACAGGATATACTATCAATAGGTATGTCAAAGCTGTTGAATAAGCCAGTATGTCATGAAGCCCCTGAACTATAGAAGGCGCTTTTCCAGCGAGTGTATAAAGGGTAGCCATTCCAAGCAGTGCTGTGATTACTACTAGAATTAACCCGGTTATTTCCAGTGAGCCATGTATAAGAACTATCATAACCACTGCATTGATGCCAAGCAAAGTCGCCAGTATTCTATGCCAAACCTCAGGGTCACCAGCTTTTGCTTTTAATGGCATATCCTTTGTGTATGGCCATTTTGTCCCAAGTGACAATCCATAGCCATAACCCTCTACTGTTCCTCCAATTATAATTATTCCAAATGCAAGAACTACCTGAAATACAAAATAATAGTATAAAATTATATTCATCTCACTCCCTCCAATGATACCCCATGCAAAAGCGTGGGGAGGAATTGTATAGTAATCATCAATCCCTCACCGTATTTTACCAGTTTGACCTTCTTACTACCTGTATCCATATTCTTTTCTCTCCCCTTTATAGTTATTGATTTTCCATGTTGTGTATGTTTATGGCAGGAGCCCTTAAAGCCAGTCCAGTCATGCATGACTGTAGTTCCGCAGAGATACGGACTTGTGGAGCATTCCTGGGCGTGTATGTATCGCTCCGATCTAACTTCTGCCTTTCTTCCATATTTTTCTCCATACCTTTAAAGCTCCCTAATCAACTCTCACTTCTTCAATTCTGTATTCTTCCTTACCATAGCAAATTCCTTATCATTATTTATATCTTTATTGTTATGGCCTAATTTTTCTTTAAGATAATTTCTCACATCGTAAAAATATATATTATCATATGGGCACGCTCTAAGGCAATCTCCTGCCCCAACACACTTAACACTCTTAAATGAACCTTTTTTTATAAACTCACCTGGCATTGTTGACATACCCACTTCACAGGAGGTTGCACAGTCTTTTGTTTCACATGTTTTACAAACATTTTTGTCCTTTACTTTAAGTTTAAAAAAACCCAGAACACTAAAGAATCCCACCAGCGTTCCAGTGGAGCACCATCCATACTTTCTACATGGGCTCATTCCCACAAAAGGAATAGAAAAGAAGAACACATACCATAAGATATTCCAGATAAAATACGAGTAGAAGACAGAGGGATCTATTCCATAAATACTGAAACTTAACCTTCCTGTTGTAGTGTACATGTAGGAGAAAAGAGAGGCCAAAATCGCCCATATCCATGCACCACTGGCTACGAATAATATCGCATCAGTGAAATGGTTAGACCTCATTTTCCTGCTGAGTTTTGATTCATAATTATATTTTACCATAGATTGTCCCAATGTCCCTCCATACATAACCGCAGATGGGCATAGTGTTGAACAATAGGATCTTCTACCGAACAGTAAAGCTAGAAAGGCATACAGGGCATATGAACCTAGAAGTGGGATTATGAGATAAGGGTAGAGTGCAGCTTGAGCTCCTGTATTAGCCCATAATGGAAGCTTATTGTAATATAATGGATTAAGGAAATTAGGGCCTATGGTAGTATATAAAATATAAGCTGCAATTGCAAATGTTAGATTAATTTTTTTACCCCTATCCTTAAGAACTCTCATTCTGGCTATAACAAGCGCAATCATTTCTATTCCCATAATCATAAGGAATGTTGGTGAATCAGTTATGTAACCTATTATATAAAGGATTTCTATAAATGTAGATATAGGTGTAAATTTATAGACGCCGCCTACCATGTCGTAAAAAATCAGAAAATTATTAATTCCTGTAGATGCTGGAATAAATGGTGATACAAATTCTTTTAATACATCGTGTGCATAGAAACCTGCCACAGAAGCCCCATGATATACAGGTAACGTATCTATTATTCTATAAAATGGCAAATAGTTATATGTGGCAAAGTCCATGGAACCGGCCATAAACAATTCTGATATAAAAGATGCCAAAAGTACAAAGAATATGAGTTGGGCAGGCTTATTCACTATTTGTTTTCTTTTTATTACCACATTGTTTTGGGTTTGTTCAACATTTACGCTTGGTTTTTTAATAGAAAACATGCTCTGGAAATAATACCACATGCCGAATATTATAGCAATTGCAAAAAATATCCAAGCAAATCCAAATGGTTTTAAAATCACTGTTCCTATAAAAGTCCCGGTACCCATCAAAAGATAATCGATAAATATCATTTTTATATGATAGGCATCGTCTTTTGGCAAAATGAGCTTATGCTTTGCAATAAACTCAAAAAATATTATCATGAATATTATCATTACTGCTGTTTCCCCTACACCTCCTATAAACACAAACTCATCGTTTCCAAGAATTGTAGGTGCAAATAAGTCCATTGTAAATATTGATATGGCAGTATATTTATGTATTCCCTTCGGTTTGTATACAAGGTAAAGGAAAAACATTTCCACGCTCATGGGGACAAGGAAATATATTGTATTTATCCCGTTGCTAAGAGCGCTTACAAAATCAAAGGAATAAAATGCATGGTAATAGTCGAAGTGAATTATTGTGGGATTAAACAGGTAAAACAGAAATAGCCCCATAGAAACTTCATTCCATATGATCAATCCGGTAAACGCCGTTGCATTAGCCCGTGTGAGGCCCTTTCTCCCCAGCCCCCCATGTATTACACCTACAAATGTTGCCACTATAGGCTGTGACATTAATATCATCCCAAACGAAAAAGCCAGTGCCGTGTCTATGAAATTATGGACTGTGGTGATGTACAGCAAAAATGCATCAAGCATACTGGCCATCATAGCTGTGAAAATTCCTATTGCAGCTATTTTCAGAAATGAAATGTCATATTTATGTTTGATAATATAGGAAAATACAAATACAATATATGTTACCATTACAATAATTGTAATTATACCTATTAAAAACACCAAATTAAACATGTGCACACCTATTGGATGGTTTTATTATTAATTAATTGTAGATATTATTCTATAATTAAACTTATCCTTATCAAGAAATAATCATTAGATATAATGAAGCGAGAAACTGTAGAAAGTCTTATAATATCCGTTTTTACTTTATATTTGTTTATATATTCCGCAATTAAGGGTATATTTGTAGTTTACTCTACTAAACTATATCCATCCATATATCAGTTTATCTTTGTTTTAATTCCCTATGTTGTCTTCCCGCTTCTGGTGTTCTTCAGGAAGAACTCCATAATTAATAGGATATACCTCTATTTCTTATTTATTGGGCTGTTTACCTTTATAATATTGTTGTTTACATACATAGTTTATCCCTTAATGGAAATAATGATATTGCTTGCATTAGCATTTTATACTGACATTATAGACGATTTATATTTCAAGAAAAATAGGCCGTTTTTTTACAGAGGAGCGGCATTTATTTTAATATTGTTCATCATGCTCTTAATTTCAAGATTCTTAGTCATATCCGTACCAGTAGAGCCTACAAAAATAGTTGTAGATTCAATATATGCTGATTTTCCAGTCTACAAGGTTCCATACTTCTTTTATTATGGAATCATAATGAGGGTAAATTACCTGTATTTCACAATGGGCATACAGTCAATAATCCTTTATATAATACTGGCGGCTTTATTGACAGAGAACTATTTCATGATATTTAGCATAGTAAATATAAATACGAAGATTTTTGGCAAAAAATCAAATGTACGAAACCAGGCAAGCACAATGGTAACTCCCATGATTAGCGGAGGCATATCGGCATTGAGCTGCCAATGTGAGGGACTAACAGCTATATTGCCTACTGTGGCAGCTGTTGCAGCCACAATGATTAGCACGACATTATTGTCTGAAAGTATACTATTGTTGTTGTTCAGTAATTTTATGCTTACTGTTTTCTTTAATAAGAGATCTAAAATTAAATTTGTGTCATCAATAAAGAATCTGAGGAATAGTAACTATTTTCCATTACTTGCAATATTCTTTGTTATGCTTATTCCAATATTAGAATTGATAGGAATATTCTACCATCTGGAATCGACTTCTATGATATTCTTTTATGGAGTCAATATTCTAATGTTTATATCTGGAATATTTTTGATGTACGCTATCACAAGATTGGGGATGAAACCGTTTATTAAGACACTCCGGGTTAAGGCAACACTTGCTGTTGTGGCATCAATAATAATGTTTATCTGGTTTGTTCCCTCTATCGCTTATTTCGCATACACAACTTATTACTATTACTTTCTAATGAATGTTATGGCAATAATCTCAGGACTTTTAACATATTTAGTCTATTTCAATCTTGCCCAATTCAAGGCTGCTTATATAGAATTTAACTCTATGATGTTTAGCATGACTGCATTGGTCTTCTTCTACATATCTATAATATCACTTAATGACATTTTCCCCTTTTACGGAATAAAACAACAGTTGTATTTCTCTGCGATTCTCTGGGCTGTCTCACTTCCATTTATGTGGTTAAGCACGATAGATACGATGTACAGGTACTCTATACCTGATCCACCTATTCTAAAAATGAATAGACGCCATAGAAATTCTATACCATCAAATAAGTGAAAAATTAACCCATTTCAAAATTTTTTTATAAAATCTGGAACATTATTTTCTTAACATAAATTCCTTTACTATAATTGCTGCACCTATGGCTATAGCGGCACACGTTCCCATTATAATTTCCAAAAACAAGGTCTCTGTATTTGGGTTATAGGCAGCGGCATGTAATGTCACCAAAGCACTGAATATTTCTAAAGTCATAATTATTCATCGCAAGTATATATAAAATACTTATTAAAGAATATATTCAACAATTATCAACATTCCCCTATAATT
>DAUP01000082.1:0-5432 GCA_002505185.1 Ferroplasmaceae archaeon UBA567
CAATTGCAGTAATTGAAAGGGCTTTAATAAAATTCGGTAAACCAATAGATTTAGGTTCCGGTTTAAATGCAACCCAAAAATATCTTGTAAAGTTTAAATAATCATGTCCTTCTTAATTTCATAGTCAACAGTATTAAATTTTTTTAATTATATTTCAATAAATTTGTTTTTAATTTCACTAAAAGTATATCTGACTCCAATTATATTTTCTCTGGAAGTCATTATCTCAGTGGATAAATTGCAAGAACTTATTACTAAGTCTTAAAGTCGTTACCGGTTACAGCGTGGCCTCTTTAGGGGGATCAGTGCTCCATTTGGACGCACCCATGTCTACGTGCAACTTGGATACGCCTTTACCTGTTTACAAACATTTTATGTTATAGAAACGATTATNNCCTTTGCTATGTCTATCATTACAAGCCAGAAAATATCTACTGTTTCTAACTGGTTTTGGTTAGTGTATGATGTTCTCAGTATCCTTTTAAGCATCAGCCTTATATTATTTGAATAGTTAAATGAATTATAATATTCTTCATGCTCAACCCCTCCATTCCATCTTTTTGCAACTCTTACATCAGGTTTTCCGAATACTAAGTATACAAGCAGGCTGAACAGTATTAGAAAAGCAAGGATATAAACTGGTGTTATAAGCCCGAAATCTGCAGGACCGAGCCGTGATTCTATCATTAATCCATTGAACACAAGTACGGAGGGTATTCCGGATATGTATTCTTTCCCTATAATAAGGGATGATATGGCAAAAAGAATGATTAAAATCAAACCTGTAGCCAGAATAGTATAATTTTCCAGATTCTTTCCCCTGGATTTGTGGTGATTATCGGTAAAGTAAAATACTTTCAGCATAGCAGCGGTTGCAAAGCCTTCACCCATAGCTATAAGTGATCCGGCTATGATAGATGTTATTCCCAGTGGTCCGTATAAATATGCACCCATAAAAAAGGATTCAAGTACCATCCAGGTTCCAAGGCCCCCAAGAGAAGGAAATAAGCCAGACAGGGAGGAAAGTGCAAAAAATTTCCCTATTTGATTTATTGTGCTCTTTCCACCATTAACTGCACTGAAATATTCCACACCTGTATGCCCAACCGTGATAAACAAGCCAGTTTTAGCTATTGAATGGGCCATGGCAAATATTGCTATTGATATAAGAATAAACTCCCTGAAAACACTGTTATCTACGGCTACAAATAGCCCTATTGTAGCCATTATGGCACCATTGTTCTCTATAGTGCTAAAACCTCCAAGTGATTTCATATTCTCAGATATGTAAGCATATAAAGCCCCAAATAAAACCGATATTACCCCTATTATTATGAATATAATACCTATATCTATTGAAACAACTGAAAGCAATGCGATTTTGATAATACCATATACGCCCATTAATGTCATGGTTGCGCTGAATATAGCCGAAGAGTTTGCCGGTGCACTGCCATGTGCTATTGGGAGCCATTCGCTTATCATGAAGGGCGTTAAACCCATTTTTGACATGGCACCTATTGCAAATATGAGTAGCACTGTATCGTTTGTAAGCCTTGAAAAATTGAAAGTTCCGGTATAAAAATAGGAAATGACTGCAGCAGTGATTATCAGTATGGTACTTATTTCAGAGAAAAACATGAAAACATACGCTTCAATATCATTTTTCCGGTTTACCGCCACTGTTACATATGCAGGTATGGACATTATTTCCCAGCCTGTGATAAACAGGAGAAAATTTGTAGAATAAAGTATAAGCATCATTCCTGCTATAGTAAGAATAAATAAAGGCGCCAGCCATTTGCCGTATTTCCTGGAATACGATATTGAATATATGGAAGTAATTATCCATACTATTGCGGCAATGAGATAGAAATACGTTATATAATCATATATCCTGAATGTGAAAAGGAAGAATATTGCAGAGGCTATTGCAGTGAGTATATACCCTACTGTTCTGTACTTAATGGAAATCAAAGTTGACAGGAACACCAGAATCAATGGAAGGTAGTAAAGTATCATTTTACACCTCTTGCTTTTATTATTGCCTTTATTATTGAAGCGGGAGTTGGAGGACATCCTGCAACCTCTATATCATACTTTTCCATAGCACTGGTTCCTATTATTCCACCAGAGAGTGCACATGCGCCTATACCTATGACAACTTTTGGTGCCGGCATCGCTTCATATGCTTCTTTAAGAATCTTTTCCATTCCCCTTGTGTATACACCCATTACAACAAGGGCATCTGCGTGCCGGGGTGTATTGGACATGAAAATTTTGAACCTGTTTGTATCATACTGTGGAGAAAACAGTGTTGTAAATTCCACATTACAGGCACCACATGTGCCCGAATCTATGGGATACAGATACAGGGACTTTTTAAACATATCCTGAATTTCACTGTTCACTGTGAATGTGTTCTGTTTTCCGGTTGCAGTGAGATCACACTCTCTGCAAAAAATGCATTTGTTCATAATCCATCTGCCATTTTCCAGTGCATTTGTGGGGCATTCATAATTACTTGTACCCTGGAGAAACGATGGCTGTTCTACTGTATAATCCTCAAGCCCCTGGGTTTTTATTCTATTTTTAACACCATTGATGAACCAGTTCATATAAAATTCACCTCCAGTTCAGAAATCCATATTCCAAAACTTTCCCATACAAAGAAGAAATCAGTGAATATATTATTGTTTTTTAGTGCCTGCCTGAATAGCCTTAAATTCAGATATGTTGGCGACACAGTCTGTATATCCATTAATTTCCCATTTTCTATATTTACATAATAAAAAATATCACCTGCAGGAGATTCTATGCGGGCTGTTCCCTCTCCAGAACCTGATGCGTCCTTTTTCTTCCCAGTTTCTGCATTTTTTATATTATATGAATCTATTATACTTATTGATGCAAATATTTCCTCTGCCCTAACAACAAATCTTGAAAATGAGTCCCCACCAGTTTCAGTTATGGGTATGAAGTGCCCGTAATCCAGTGATTTAGAATCCTTTCTCGCATCAAATTTGAATCCTGCTGCCCTTGCCGCAGGGCCTGTCGACTGTTCATTTTTAACGATTCCATTTTCCTGAATCCTGTCAAGGAATATCTTTGAGGAAAGTAAACCATCATAAATATCCCTGAATTTCTTTTCAATGCCATTCAATTTAATGGTGGAAAAATCTCCCCTTATTGATCCTATCCCATTGGCTGAGAAATAATATCTGTGGCTGAATGCCCTGGATATTATCCGCGCCACTTCCTCCCTTAGATAAAGAAGCTGTTTTTCTGGAACTGCAAAGCCGGCAGATTCACATAGTCCCTTTATTACATCTATATTTGACCTTATCCTTTCCAGTTCTAACTCCACTATCCTCATTTTGTTCAATTCTGAATTTTCTATGTTTAGGGCATCTTCAACCGCCAGAATATATGCTATGCTATTAGATGCCCCGTGGAATCCATTTATTCTTTCCACCTTTAACAATGCCCTGGCAACATCATCACCGAGAATCTTAATATCACGTTGTTTATATTCCGGATTTATCACCACATCTCTTATGCTTTCTCCAGGTGTAAGTAATTTAAAGTTCACCGATTCCCTGAGCCCACCTGCCGAGGGTCCATAATTGAAATATATTTCCCCTGAATTCTTTATCTCAAATTCATCTGGGATTTCCGTTATTTTAGTTATTGAGGAAGCATATATGTCGTATTTTTGGCTTCTGCCAATATAGCGTCCTGACCTTTCTCCGAAATTATAATATTGCATGATACACCACCAGAAATACCACTCCTATAAATATGGACAATATCGCGGCTATGAGTGGCAATGCCGTATTGATTCCCGACTGGCTATACTCGGATTTTCCCCTGAAAATCATTTTCGAGACATTGAAATTAATAGAGACAAATGCAAGGAATAGCGACAGTACTATGATTATAAACTGGGCATAGAAATGAATTGAAAGTACTGAATATAGTATAAGAAATTCACCGAAGAATGTTCCAAATGGAGGTGTTCCAGTGACCGCGAAGGAGGAAAGAAGCATGGAGGCAGCACTTGCCCTGTTTCTAATAAGCCCTGAAACCCCGTCTATGGATTTTGTGCCAGACATCTCATAAATGTTTCCGGAGGAATAAAATGCACTGGCTTTTCCAAAGCTGTGGGCAAGTAAGAGCAGGAGAGCCCCTATAAGCCCGGTTACTGTGAAAGTGCTCAATCCTATCAATGCTATATTCATATTCTCCATTGTGGAATAGGCAAACATTCTCTTGTAATTTTTTTGATACCCGAGGAATATGGCAGCAAAAAGTACTGATATAGTGCCTGCCCAGACAAATAGTTCTCTCATGGGAAATATCTCATAAATNNGCATCAGGAAGCCATGTGTGTACAGGAAATACTCCGACTTTAGTTCCAAATCCCACAAGGGCTATGCCCACAGCAAGTCGTACTGCAATTGTGTCCCTTGCTCCATATGAAATTATTGTGGTAACCGTAAGTGTGCCGAATGAATAATAGATTAATATCACTGAGATAAAAGCGAATGTGACACCTGCCGAAACAATTATAATATATCTCCATGTAGCTTCCAGTGAAATATCGGATTTTTCTGTGATAAGCAACAGTGCAGAAGATATGGTTGTGGTTTCTATTCCAACCCACATGAAGCCGTAATTATTTACCATAAGAGCAAACTCCATCGCAACGTAAAAGAAAGCCATGAGCATATAATACACATTTTCTGAAATTCCCCTATTTTTTATGTTGTGAACATATTTAATGGAGTATATAAGAGACATGAGGTACACAGAGCTTACCATTAATATGAAAATGTATGTTACATGATCCACGAAGAAAAATCCAGATGGGGACATATTGAAGTATAATGGAATAAGCAAAGCCATCTCAATTATTGCCCCTATTATGCCTGCGGTCTTTATTCTTTTAAAGAATGCCAGCCCTATTAATGGTATTATCAGTATAAGAATCTCGTATATCATCCTCTCAACTCCTCCACAGGCTTATGCTCTGTTTTCTCAATGCTAATTATGGAAAATATCACAACCAGGACAAGTACGTCAAGAAACACACTGCTCTCTATTATAATGGGCACTGGAAGTATGAATGTGCCAAGAAGTATCAATGAATTTTCCTCTTCTATGTACCCCAGTATCTGAGCTATAGTCCTCTTCCTGGATGCTATAATGAAGAGCCCCTGGAAGAAAAGCAGAAGCGGAAAAAGTATAATATCGCTGTCTGGAAATATGCGGGATACAATATGTATAAAAGATATTGAATACACAATGAATATGGATACAACAATAAATGCCAGGTCTACCAGTAGATAATAGGTGGTCGGCAACTTTGATTCATAGAGATAATTTTTGTTTTTCGGTATTTTAGATG
Source organism: Ferroplasmaceae archaeon UBA567 (assembly GCA_002505185.1). GTDB lineage: Archaea > Thermoplasmatota > Thermoplasmata > Thermoplasmatales > Thermoplasmataceae > Ferroplasma. The sequence continues at coordinate 5,411 of DAUP01000082.1, forward strand.
CAAGAAAATATGTTACAAGAAC
>DAUP01000082.1:5449-5795 GCA_002505185.1 Ferroplasmaceae archaeon UBA567
TAAAACCCTGTAATTACTATGAGAGCAGCCAGCAGATATATTACTGTAAATATTATCTTCATGCGATCACCTCGCTGAGTATCAGGAACAGTATTGAAAATGTAAATGCCACAGCCAGGTAATCGATAACCCTGAACAGCCTCAGTTTAGCCAGTGAAGTATCAATTACAAGTACTATTACTATTAGCAGTATCCATTTGGCAGCCATGGTTACAGCGTTTAAAAAGAAGAGTGGAAACGTATTGAACATGCCCCAAGGTATCAGGAACACATTTATCAGTACTGAGCCAAGAAGATAGGTTTTTATGTAGGACGACCATTTATTTATTGCCAGTGCTTTCCCACT
>DAUP01000066.1:0-218 GCA_002505185.1 Ferroplasmaceae archaeon UBA567
GAGGATTATTACAAAGTTCCGCTTAGAAAAGCCAATGTAATTCGAGAGGGCGATGACCTGACAATAATCACATATGGGCCGGCTGTCCCACTTGTCAAGAGCACTGTGGAGAAAAACAATATAAACGCTCAAATAATAGATTTAAGGACATTGAACCCATTTGACCTGGATACCATACTGGCAGGGGTCAAAAAAACGGGAAAGGTATTGATAGTTCA
>DAUP01000066.1:235-2960 GCA_002505185.1 Ferroplasmaceae archaeon UBA567
GAGAGAAGGATAATGGCTGCTATAGATAAATTATTAAAATATTAATTTGGTGATAAAGATGTATACAGTTAGTTTGCCGCCTATTGGCGAAGGGATTCAGGAAGGAGAAATAGTAAGATGGACGGTAAAGCCCGGAGATTCCGTTAAAAAAGATGATGAGCTGGTAGAAGTAATGACCGATAAAATAACGGTAAAAATACCCTCTCCAGTGGCAGGAAAGATAGAAAAAATACTGATCAATGAGGGCGAGACTGCAATGATAGGGGATGCAATGGTTCAGATAGATTCTCCTGACGAGTCAAATAGTCCGGAAGAGCCGGGGAAGAAAGTAGAAACACAGGTTCATCAGGAAGTATCAGTTACCACGGATGAAAAAATACCCTCTGTCAAGGCAACTCCGGCGGTAAGGGCATATGCGAGGTCAAAAAATGTTGATCTTTTAAAGGTTAAACCTGCCACTTCTGATGGCAGAATAACAAAAGAGGATATAGATGCATATATGAAGCAGCCCATTGAGGCAAAGGCGCCCACTCAACCAGCTACTGCAGTATCTGGAGAGGATGAAATATTCACGCCCACGGGCATAAGAAAAATAATATTCGACAAGATGACGAAGTCAAAGCAGATTATACCGCATTTTACCATAACTGATTTCATAGACACATCAAATATAGAAAATGCAATAAGCCAGTACTCAAAGAAAAAATATGTAAGCTTTACAGCTTTCTTTGTGAAGGCTGTAACTGTGGCATTCAAAGACTTTCCAAAATTAAATGCTGTATATAATGAAAAGGATAAAACATATACAATAAAGAAAAAATACAATATAGGAGTCGCTGTTGATTCTCCAACCGGTCTTACTGTGGTTGTTGTTAGGGATGTGGCATCAAAGAACATATTCCAGATATCAGAAGAGATAAAGGATATGGCAGAAAGGGCAAGAAATGGAAAACTTGGATTGCAGGACGTCCAGGGATCAACATTCTCAGTTACAAACATAGGATCCATAGGGGGGATTATGGCAACACCAATAATTAATTACCCGGAAGTGGCTATACTTGAGATCAATACAAGGACTTCAGGATTTGTAAACGGGGAATTAAAGCATGGACTGTATCTAACACTTGCATGCGACCACAGATTGATAGATGGGGCTGAGGCGGCACGTTACCTTGAGAAGCTAAAGGAGGTTCTTGAGTATCCATTAATGTACATAGGTGATTGAATGGATTATGATGCTGCGTTTATTGGTTCCGGTGCCGGTGGGTATTACTCTGCTATCAGGCTTCTAAAACATGGAAAAAAGGTACTGATCATAGAAAAGGAAAAATTTGGCGGTGAATGCCTTAATTATGGATGCATACCCTCAAAGGCACTGATAGAACTTAGCGAGAATATAGGTTATCTCCATGATATGCCAGGAGTTACCATGGACTATAAAATAGATATGAAGGAATGGCAGAAATGGAAGGAATCAATGGTTTCCAGGATAACCGGGGGTGCTGAAAAGCTCTGTATAAGTCTGGGGGCTAAAGTAGTCTATGGAGTGGGGTCCATAAAGGACAGGAATACTGTTACCGTTAATGGGAACGATTATACAGTAGAAAATATAGTCATTGATACTGGCTCAGTGCCTGTAAAGATAAAGGGAATAGACGATGTTTACTATAATAGGGAAATGCTCGCTGTGGAATCCATACCCAAAAAACTGGTTATAATAGGTGGGGGATATATAGGCGTCGAAATGGGTACTGCCTTTAGAAAACTTGGATCCGAGGTTTACATCATAGAAATGAAGGAAAGAATACTTCCGGAAATTGAGGAGGACCTGGCAAGGGAAGTAGACAAAAAGCTCAGGAAGCTGGGCGTTAATATAATGACGGAAAGCAAGGTACTTTCTGTGAAAAAGAATAAAACATACAGTGTTTCAATAGAGGGAAGTGCCACCATAGAAGCTGATACTGTATTAATGTCTGTGGGCAGGATACCCAATACAGAGGGAATCGGAATAGAAAAACTGGGAATTGAAATGGACGGGCGCTTCATCAAGACAAACAGCCATAAAAAAACCAGTATTGGAAATATATATGCCATTGGAGATGTGTCTGGAGGGCCGATGCTTGCACATAAAGCCTATTACGATGGATATGTCGCCGCAGAAAATATACTTGGAAATGATACTGTTGTGGATTACCGGGCTATGCCATTTGTTGTTTATACAGATCCAGAAATAGCATTTACTGGAAGGGCAGGAAGCAAATTCAATAAGGTGTCTGTACTGGCAAATCCAAGGTCACTTACAATGAACCAGAGAGAGGGTTTCTTCAAATTATACTATGACGATGATGGAACTATAACAGGAGCTGGAGTTGCGGCACCAAGATCGTCCGAGTCAATAACCGAAATAAGCCTGGCCGTTGAGTCTGGCCTTTCCATAGATGATCTTTTCCTGACCATACACCCTCATCCTACTGTTTCAGAAGGTTTTAAGGACGCAGCTGAACGACATGACTAATTACTGGACAGATTTGGGGAAAATTGATTACAGGTCGGCTCTGGATCTTCAGTATCGCCTTGTAAGTGAGAGAAAAAACAATAAAATTCCGGATACAGTTTTGTTTCTTGACCATTATAATGTTTATACAGTAGGCAGGAAAAGTGACCCTGAGAACTACAGGAATGTCCGTGTCATTGAAACTGACCGTGGTGGTGATGTAACTTATCA
>DAUP01000066.1:2965-9379 GCA_002505185.1 Ferroplasmaceae archaeon UBA567
GGATACAGGGCAATGCTTTACGGAGAACCTGGAATATGGATAAATCAGGAGGGAACAAAGAAGAAAGTTGCCTCCCTGGGCATGGCAGTAGATGACTATGTTTCATACCATGGCATGGCACTTAACATATCTGATGCGGTTCTTAAAGGGTTCAAATTAATCAATCCATGCGGAATGAACAATAATGTCATATCATATGTTAATGTATCCAGAGAAGAGGCTAAATCAGATCTTTTAAGGGAATTTTCAAAACATTTTGGAGAATTTGAGTATGTGGATAGGGAAAAAATAATTAAGACTCTCTATTGATATCCCAGATACGCTCTGTAATGCCCAGTCGTTTATTTGAGGCCAGAGCCTGCATAAACAGCAATGATGACAGCCTGTTAAGATAAATTAGTATATATTTATTCAGTGGCATCTGCTTAGACACAAAAACAGAAAGCCTTTCAGTTCTCCTTGCAACCGTTCTTGCCATATGGAGCGATACCGCTGCCTGGCTTCCATCAGGAATAACAAAAAGCTTGATCTTGCCAATTTCTTTCCTGTATTCAATTACCCGCTGTTCAAGCCATTTTACATCCTCTTCCTTTATGGTTCTATGCTGGCTTTCCGCTGTAAGGTCCTCGCCTATCACAAAAACATCAATTTGTATTTTGATAAGGTCGTTTCTGATATCTTCCCATTGGGTATTTATGAGGGCATTTCCAATAAATGAGTTGAGTTCGTCAAGGGTGCCCTGAAGATCTACCATTGGAGAATCCTTTCCTATACGAACTCTGAGACCGTTATCGGTTTCGCCCAGATCTCCCCGTCTAGTAAACATAGGGATATATTATAAATATAAATTTAACTGTTTGTTATGTTTTCTATATACAAAATTGCCAGAATATTATTTTCTTCTTATTGTTATGGGTATAACTCCATTGTTGAATTCACACATTGCGATATCTATGGGGTCTATCATGTCAGGCGAAACGTCTAGAATCACTGGTGCACCCATTGCGATCTGCAATGCCCTGGCCCCTATAATCCTCGCTTTTTCAAATTTAGTCAGCATCATAGAAATCATTTAAAGTAAGATGTGTATTAAATAACAATAAATAAACCTTTCTATGCTATCACATAAAAGTTAATGCTGATATATTAAGCATACAATAAAATTATTTTATCAAGACCCGTTCCATGTTCTCTGGCATTACATTAATATATATTTTATTTAGCATTAGGGGCAGTAATTTCTCTCCAAGTCTCACAAACATATGGTGCCCGGAAATTTGTAATTCTACCCTCTGAAGTTCCTTGAAAGACAGAACATGATCACCATTGTAAAGGTAATCTCCTAGCATTGCCGGATCACCGTCACTGCCACTGCCTGAAATTAATTCTCTTGAATTTCCATCACTTACCGACATAATAAGGCATTCCGAATCAATACCCCGTATTGTTGCCTTTTCCAGGTTGGTTATGATAAGTACCTGCTTTCCTAGGAGATCACTCTTTGCAAATGAATTCTTAAGGTCAGAAACAGTCTGGTAATTTGTATCTCCATGAAGTTTTATAACATAAAGGGAATCAGCATTTGGGTGGTCTTCCACTGATACAATTGTTGCAAGTTGAATATCAAAAATATTCGGATTATTTAAATCAATTTTCTTAAAGGGTATTTCCCCCTTTTTGACATGAAACTCATTAGTGTTTAAAACATCATCAAATCTGGCACCTGCCAATTTTTCAGGAATTCCGAATGACTCCCATATATTTTCAGCAGCTGATGGCACATAAGGATAAAGCATGACTGTTAGATATTGCCCAATCTTTAGTGACACATAGAGCTTTTCATTTAGTTTTTCCAGATCCTCCTTAATGAGCTTCCATGGTGCTGACTCAGTGAAATAGTTATTTGCAACCATAACCAGTTCAAGCCACACAGATATTCCCCGTTTAATATGCACATCTCCTATCTCTTTGCTGTATTCAGCGAATTTATTATGAAGTATATTCATTATTTCCAGGTCTTCGTAATCCATTGTTTCTGGCTTATGTGGTAACAATCCATTTTTCTCTATGAAGCTTTCTACACGGTATATGTAATTCCCGTATTTATCTACAAGTTCAGAATTTACCTTGAGCTGGAATTCTTTCATGGAAAAATCGGAATCTCCGGTTTCTGGAAGTATTGATGCCATATAGTAGCGCAGCGAATTTTTATCCACGAATTTAAGCACCTCATCCACTGTAAATCCTATCCCCCTGCTTTTGGAGAATTTCTCTCCATCAAATCTTAGATATTCATTGGCTGGAACGTTATATGGCAGGTTATAGCCGCCATGGGCCAAAAGCATTGCAGGCCATATTATTNNGAAGGTTATAACCGCCATGGGCAAGTAACATGGCTGGCCATATTATTGTATGGAATGGTATGTTGTCCTTTCCGATGAAATAATATGATTTTATTTTTTTATTCATCCAGAATTCTTTCCAATATTCCGGTTTTCCTATTTCCTCAGAGTATGTACGGGCACCGGTTATGTATCCTATCAGTGCCTCGAACCATACGTAAATTTTCTTGTTTTCATAGCCCTTTAATGGTATTTTTACTCCCCAGTCCAGATCTCTTGTTATGGCACGGGGATGTAACCCTTCTCCTATGAAATTCTGTGTAAATTTTAAAACGTTGGGTTTCCAGTATGTTTTTGAATCTATAAATTCGGAAAGTTTCCCCTGAAGTGAGTCCAACTTGAGGAAAAAATGATCGGTTACAGTGAATAGTGGTGCATTTCCAGTCAATTTGCATACGGGGTTTATCAGTTCTATGGGGTCCAGTGTCCTTCCACAGTTATCGCACTGATCACCTCTAGCGTCTTCGTAACCACAGTATGGACATTGTCCCTCAATATATCGGTCCGGCATAAATTTATTGAGTTCACTGCAAAATGGGGAAACCATGTACCTTTTAACTAGATATTCCTTATGGAGTAAATTAATAAAAAATTCATCGACGTCCTTTACATGTTCAGGATCACTGGTCCTGGTAAATTTATCGAATTTGATATCAAGGGAATTGAATGAATTTATCTGCTCTATATGATATTTATCTGCAATTTCCTGAGGTGAAACATGATCCCTTTCTGCACTGATTGTAATAGGAGTCCCATATTCATCACTTCCGGAAATAAATAGTACTTCCTTGCCAGACATCCTGCTAAATCTGACGAATATATCTGCCCCTAAATATGCCCCGGCAATATGGCCAAGATGCAGTGGCCCGTTTGCATATGGAAGTGCACAGTTTACAAGAATCTTTTCCCGTTCCATTGTTGGGATAGTATACTCTAAAATTTAAGTTTTTATTATACTGAAATTTTTTTAAATTCACCCTCCATGGCGTATACAAATTTATTGAGGAATTTATCAAACAGAATTATAAGAATCATGCCTGAGAAAAGGAATAACAGTGCGAATATGTTTGCCCTTTCCAGTATAAAAACAACTGCTATGCCCATTGCTGGGGGATGAATTGCGTTAAATAAAACTAGAAACAGGGCAACCAAGGTTTCTACAAGGGCAAGTGAATAATAAATCCCTATATGCAGGGCAATGAAGGAGCCGCCTATTCCTATTAACCCCGATATTATGTAGCTCTTGATAAATTTTGAGAGCCTGGATGACTCCTGGTGAGGTTGCATAAAGAGAAGGAATGAACTGGAGGCAAATGATGAAAATACTATAAATTTAGCGATGGGGACCATATATATGTGCAGTAGAGCAAGAAATAAAATTGTGAGGGATAGTGTTATTCCAATAAATATAGAGGGGACAACATTATTTCTCAGCTTTGTTTCCAGTTCACTGTAATTAGGCATCAGGTATAATAGTTTTTTATCATTTATGAAATTATTGCTTAATTTTTATTTCTGAGCTGGTCTATAGTTTCCTGTACGGCTACATCCACAGATTCGTCACTGGTATACCTGCTTTTCCACCCCATGGACAGAAGCTTGTCTATGGCAAGGTGTGTTACCTTTATATCACCCTTCCAGCCTCTCCCGTTTATTCCACCTGTGAACCTGTATTTTACATTATTTAAGCCCATTCTTTTTACAACATAATCAGCTATTGTTTTCACTGACGTTGTTTCACGGTTTCCAAGGTTTATTATATCCGTTTTCTGGGATTTCTCATGGATATAAACCATTGAATCCACACAGTCCTTTACATGCATGTATGATTTTCTCTGTGTTCCATCACCAAGGATTTCGAGTTCCGATGAATTTTTCAAAAGTTTGTTGATGAAATCGTATATAACACCATGGGTGGAATTTTTTCCCACTATATTCGCGAATCTGAAAATTGAACCTTTTATTCCATAATAATGAGAATATGCAGTTATAAAACCCTCATTCGCCATCTTTGATGCCCCATAGGAGGAGATTGGCATATATGGTCCATAGCTCTCCGGAGTGGGCATAATGGAAGCTTCACCGTAAACGGTGGATGAGGATGCAAACAGTAATTCACCCACATCCTTCTTTCTCATATATTCCAGTATGTTTTCTGTAACTACAACATTGTTTTTGAAATCTTTCACCGGGTCCTCTGAACCGTACCGGACGTCGGAGTTAGCGGCGAAGTGTATAACAATATCTATGTTATTCAGTGATTCATAATCAAATGATAGGAGATCGGCATCAATAAAGTGAAAATTTTTGTTTCCTGAAAATGATTCTATGAAACGATTTCCCACGTGATTGTTAAGATTGTCTATTACGGTTATATTGTTATCTTCCAGTAGTTTTTCTACCATGTTGGAACCAATGAACCCGGCTCCGCCGGTAATAAGTATATTTTTTCCCTGCATGCACGTTAATAACTTATTAAATAATAATTGTTTTTATATTAAAAATTAATAGGGTAGGTATGACATATTATTTCAAATGTAAGGATTTGGGATGGAACTGCTCATTCGAGAACCATGCAGAGAAGAGAGAGGATATATTTCCAAGAATAAGAATACATTTTCACTATGCACATGCAACAAATGACATAGATGAGGAAACAATGAAAAAAATTGAATCCGTCATATACGAGGGTGAAGAATACAAAGGGGAAATATGAAAATTGAAAAGATAAAGGGTTTCCGCGATCATTATCCTGAGGATATGGAGGTTCGGAATTATTTTTTTAAGAAAATTACCAATGCAGCGGAAAATTTTGGATACCAGCTTATTGATTTCCCCAGCCTTGAACCTCTCGACCTCTACAGGCTAAAATCAGGAACGGAACTTGTAAACCAGACTTTTTCATTTACAGATAAGGGTGGTAGGGAGGTAACAATGATTCCTGAAGCCACACCTTCCACTGTAAGATTATTGACAGCCAGAAAAGATCTTCCAAGACCTGTCAGATGGTATTCATTCCCAAAGGTATGGAGATATGAAGAACCACAGGAGGGCAGGTTCAGGGAACATTATCAGTTTAATGCCGATATGTTTGGTCTGGATTCTGAGGAATCTGACGCAGAAATTGTTGGGCTTGCATCAAGCATTCTTGATTATCTTGGATTGTCAGGGGTCTATGAAATCAATATTAATGACAGGTTTTTGATGGAATATATATTAAAGGATCTCGGCATAGAAAACATACCAGATGCCTTCTCAATAATTGACAAATACAAAAAAATTGACCGGAATTCATTTATTGAGGCATTTAGGGGAATAGGGGCAGAGGGGGATGAAATAAAAAAAATTCTATCACTGCTGAATGAGAAGGTGGATACTGGAAATCTTGAGAGAAAGGTAAAAAAAGTAGTAAAAAACTATGAGGAAATAAAACCAAGGATTGAAAGAATTAAAAAGACCTTTGATCTCATAGGGCTATACACTGAAAGTCCAGTAAATTACGATTTTTCAATAGTAAGAGGACTGTCATACTATACCGGAATGGTGTTTGAAGCTTTTGATGTTAGGGGAGAATTAAGGGCCATACTTGGGGGAGGCAGATATGATGACCTTTCAAAATTATTTACAACGGAGAGGATACCTGCAGTGGGATTTGCAATAGGAGATGCTGTAATAGAATTACTGCTTAAAAGGCAGAACCTGTGGGTGAAGAGGAATATTAAAAAATCCTATTATATCTGCAGTCTTTCATCGGCCGATGAGGATTATATAATAAAAATTGCTAGCAGGATAAGAAGCCTGAATAAAATTGCTATCGTTGACATGACACACAGAAAAATATCATCACAGATGAAAAGTGCATCTGGATTTGACTTTGCAATAATAATAGGAGAAAGAGAATTTGAAGAAAACATGTTAACAGTTAAAAATATGAAGACTTCACAGCAATCCACAATGGGATACGATGATTTTCTCCTTCAGCTTAAAGGAGACGATTGAATCAGAATATAAC
>DAUP01000088.1:0-7339 GCA_002505185.1 Ferroplasmaceae archaeon UBA567
TAAGTATAAGTTTTGCCAGTGAAAGAGGAAGCCTCTATGCCCTGGCATGAGATGGCTCACAATAATTATATAGAATATTCAGCAATTATTTTGATTTCCGTATGGGTTGATACACGGGAGGTTTCGTTTACATAAATAGTGTTAACTGTATGTACCGGCGATGGGGCAGTGACGTTAAAGTATACATATCCCGTACTACGATTGTATGTATTAGGTATAAGGTTACCATGTTCCTCTATTGTGATATTTGTTATGTTATACTTATAATCAGTGTAATACCTTAAACTGTAATTATCTCCTGTTGCAAGCTCGTATTCTTTATTTGTTTCATTTAGTTTGGTCCAGTTGCCATTATGCAAGTACTCAAGGTTTATTACTTCAGGGCTAGAGGCAACATGAAGTGGTGGGTTCAGGGCGATGATCCAGAAAACAAACCATGTAATTATCAGTTCAAGATACATCAGCAATTTATGGGATGTCTGCTTTGGAATCGCTATTTTAAGTAACTTTACGAGGTTTCTTAAAAAATATATTACTGCTATTATCAATATTATGGCAAGATACCAGTAACCGTAAATTTCAAGTTCACCAGATAGAAGCCCTATCAGTGCGCCAGTTATAAAAATAAGCATTATGGCCTTTGCTCTTTCCCTCTCATAGGATAAGTATTCTCTTTTATCGAATTTTGGTTCTTCAAACAATGGTTCTTCATTTTTCTTGGGAGTTGCCATAGGTCTACCTGTTATTCGATAATGAAACTAACATATTTATTGGTTTCGTATTTCTTATAATTCCAGAAGCTATTAAAACTCCAGAAGCGCCCAAATCCATAGATACTTCTATATCTTTTCTGGTCTTTACCCCGGCACCAACAAGAAGTTTTGTTTTCCCATTACATGCCTTTGCTGCCTGGGCTATTATTTCCGGCTTCGCAGATGATACTGATACATTTCCTCCAATAAGCTCTGGAGGTTCATAAGCTATGTATGTGGGTTCCAGATTAGAGTATTTTTCTACTTCATGAAGATCCTCAACACACAGAACTATTTCAAAATCCAGTTTTTTTGATTTTTTAACGGTTTCCTCTATTGTTGTGCTTCCTATCCTTTTTTCGGAATGGTTCAGAAGTGATCCCTTTATACCTATGTCGATCATAGATTCCATAGAGATTGATCCGGTATACGCACCATAACTGTTTGAGTCAACGTGTTGTCCAAAAATTTTCAGTGAAGGAAATGATTTTTGCAGCCAAAGATCTGTAGGGGATATACAGTAATATAAACCATTCTGGTTCCTTATGGAATTAAAATCGTTCAAAAGTTTCTCAGAATTTTTTCCAACAGCATTGTCATAATGCTTAAAGTTGATAAATATCTCGGGTTCCATAAGTGTATATTGCAATTAGGGATATAATATTATAAGATAATTGTTATTATATTTCCACATACATACAATCTATTTATAAAAAAATCCTGCCATAATCCGATGCGTAATTAGTAGTGATTTCATCGTTCCTGAATTATCATTTTATTTGCAGGCATATTAATATACAGGTAATAATTTAAATATAAATACATTTATAATAATCAATAATGCTTAAATAATACGTATTAATGTAGATATTATGATTACAACAATGAATAAAGAAATAATGCCAGACAAATGGTACAATGTAGTTCCTGATCTTCCTGAACCATTGGCGCCGCCAAGAGATTCAAAAAATGATATTTCATCAATAAACCTGCTCAATAAAATTTTACCTAAGGAGGTTTTAAAGCAGGAATTCACCTTCAGACGGTATGAAAAAATTCCAGATGAGGTTATGGATCAATACGAGCAGATAGGGAGGCCCACACCTCTTGTAAGGGCACGAAACCTTGAAAAAAAACTGAACTATTCTGGAAAGATATATTATAAGTATGAGGGTGCAACAGCAACAGGTTCTCACAAGATAAACACAGCAATACCCCAGGCATATTATGCCATGAAGGAGGGTGTGAAAGGTGTGACAACTGAAACCGGTGCAGGTCAATGGGGATCGGCTACTGCACTTGCAGCCTCGCTCTATGGACTGCCAGCGCAAATTTTTATGGTTAAAATAAGCTTTGAACAGAAACCTCTAAGAAAAACTGTCATGAACCTTTACAATGGAAATGTAGTTGCAAGCCCCTCTAATCTGACAGCATATGGAAGAAAGATGCTGAAAGAACATCCAGATACACCTGGAACACTGGGAATTGGCATTAGTGAAGCTGTTGAGTATGCACTTGATAATGATTATAGATACATGGTTGCAAGCGTAATGAACGTAGCACTTACACACCAGAGCGTTATAGGGCAGGAGGCAAAGAAACAGCTTGAACTGATAGGCGAGCATGCGGATGTATTAATAGGGTGCGTTGGTGGTGGAAGCAATTTCGGTGGCTTCACCTTTCCGTTTATTCCTGATGGTGATGATACAGAAATCATAGCAACAACTGCAAATGAAGTACCAAAGTTTTCCAAGGGCAATTACAAATATGACCTTATGGACTCGGCTGGAATTCTTCCAGAGGTCAGGATGTATTCCCTTGGAGCTGATTTTGTGCCTCCCACAATCTATGCCGGGGGATTAAGATACCATGGTGCATCACCGTCTTTATCACTACTGATCAATAAGGGCAGGATTAAAAGCGATGAGGTTTCTGAGGAACAGGTAAAAGATGCACTTAAAATATTTGCAAACACCCAGGGAATAATAGCAGCACCTGAATCTGGGCATGCCATTGCAAGCATGATCAGTTATGTAAAAGCCCACAGGAACGAGAAAAAAACCATTGTTGTGAATGTCAGTGGGCATGGATATCTTGACCTTTCTATATTCGGTGAGAAAAAATGAGGAACCTTATACCATATTTTACCCTTGGATATCCAGATAATGAAACATTAACACATTTTCTCGATATAATGCCAGTTGATAAGATAAATTATATAGAATTTGGATTTCCGTCAAATGATCCACGATATGATGGTCCGGTAATCAGAAAAACACATAATGTGGGGAATAGCAATTTTTCCGATGAGGTATACAGTAAATATTTTGAATATTTCCACAAAAAGCACATAAAAATGTATTCCCTGTCTTATTACTCTGATATAAGGAACCGGTTTGACAGTTTCATTGATTATCTTCAGAAAAGAAATTTTTCGGGTATAATAATACCTGACCTGATTATAGATTATTTCAGTGAGGGAAAGAAAATAATTAACAAATTAACTGAAAAAGGTTTTGAATATATACCATTTTTCTCCCCAGCAACACCGGATTCTATAATAAAGGACATAGCTTCCATCACAAATTCATGGATTTATTACGGATTACAGCCATCCACCGGCATTGATATACCATATGAACTGGACTACACGACTGAGAGGATAAATGAATTATTGCCAGGAAGGGAAATTACATACGGATTTGGGATCAAAACAGATGAGGATATAAAAAATCTCATGAAGAATGGTGGATCAGGTGTGGCAATAGGAACATACCTAGTAAAGATGATCGACGCAAATGATGAGAAAGGATTTGTGGATTATATAAACAAAATGAGAGGTGTTCTTGATGAGTAATACAGGTTATACAACCAGAAACAGTGACGTTATGACTGCCAGAGACACCATGAAAAAACTTATTGACAGTCCGGACAGTGAGAAGATTGCCTTCCTTACAGAGATTCATAACAGGGGCGAAACACCGGCTGAAATTGCGGGATTCGCCATGGCACTGAGGGAAATGTCAACAATCAATGTGAGATACCCCAAATTAACGGATGTTGTTGGAACCGGCGGGGATGGAAAAAACACTGTGAATGTCAGTACGGGAGTCAGTATATTGCTGGCATCTATGGGAATAAAGACGGCTAAACATGGAAATTTTGGGGTTACAGGCCACCATGGCAGTGCGGACTTTATGAAATATATGNNGTTTATATTCTTGCACCAGAGTTCAACAAAAGCTTCGCAAAATTTTCATCTGCCCGCAGGCAGCTAAGTTTCAGAACTGTATTCAATATACTGGGTCCACTGACAAACCCACTTAATCCAGAACTAGTTGTGCTTGGAACATACAGTGAGGAACTCGCTAAATTGTATTCAGAGGTGATAATGGAGGAGGGAAAGAAAGGTTTTATTGTACACGCATCCGATGGCATGGATGAGCTGTCACCAACAGTTGCAAGCACACTTTACATGGTAGATGGTGGTGTAAAAAAGCAAACAGTTGATCCGGAAAATATTATAGGCCGGGATATAAAACTTGAAGATATCTCAACACCAGATCCGGTTAAAAGCTTTGAAATGTTGCTTTCTGGACTTTCAGGAAAAAACAAGGATGTTGCAGGATTTATTGCCCTAAATGCGGTTCCGGCAGTGATGTTGAATGGCGTCCGTAGAAATTTTGAGGAAGCATACGGCATCTCCATGGATTACATAGAAAGTGGAAAGGCCATTGAAAAACTGAAGGAGGTGTGCCAATGAAAGTTAAAATTTGTGGCATAACAGGAATCGGTGACGCCGATTACGCTATTAAGAGTGGAGCTGATTTCGTAGGAGTTATACTTGATCCTAAGATTGGACGCCATGGTAGCCAGGAATTGATAAGAGAAATAAAGACTAAGCACCCGGATTCAAAGATTGTAGGTGTATATACCTCCATGCCTGAACAGGCAGGTTATGAGGATTATATACAGTTACACTTCATTCACTCTGCTGAGGAGGTTGAGTTTGCCAGAGAAAGGTTCCATAAAAATGTTATTTCTGTAATAGATTTCCATGAAGACCACATAAGGGAAAAAATAGCGTCACATATCGACGCGGGGGCAGAATATGTTCTGCTTGAGGATCGAACTGGAATAGCAAAAAGAAAGGAACAGCTAATAGAATTTCCCCTGAGCAGAATAGGCATTGCAGGAAAAATAGATTCAAACAATATAGGGGAACTCCTTGAGACACATCCGGATTTGATAGATGTGAGCAGTTCCCTGGAAGAATACATTGGAAAGAAATCATACCAGAAGATGGATATATTTTTCAGAAAAATCGGTGAATATCATGTTGTTAGACAGAATCAGTGAATTTGAAAATAAAAATTTTGCCTACTTTTGCAAATTCGACGATGAAAGGGCAACTGGAAGAGAAAGGCTTTTTATTTCCAGCCAGGACCCAGTAAAAATATACAACAATGCAATTGATCATATGAATAACCAGTTTCTCAGTATAATACAGGGTGGATTAAATGTTCCAATTATAGTATCATATGATTTCATTGACGATATCTATCCTGATATTAAACTGAAAAGATCCATGTGGCCAAAGATCTCATACATAATACCAGATAATGAATTGACTGGCACATACAGAAGAGAGAAAGAACAAACGACAATGGTAAAAGATGGGTTCAGTGATGAGGCACTGGAAGCTAAAATAGGAGATGCCATTGAAAGAATAAAAAAAGGAGATCTGCTTCAGATTGTCCTGTCACGTAGGTTTGATCTGGGAAAGTATGACCCACTATATATATTAAAAAAATTTCTGATGAATGACAGGTCTCTTTATGTTTATTACTATAAATTCGGTGACATGGAAGTAATAGGGAGCTCTCCTGAAAACTTGCTTTCACTTGAAGATGGTACAATAACTATATACCCGGTGGCTGGAACAAGAAAAAGAGGCAAATCTGAATCGGAGGACGGGTATCTTGAGAACGATCTGAAAAATGATGAAAAAGAGCTCCTGGAGCATAGAATGTTAGTAGATCTCGCCAGAAATGACATTGGCAGGATTTGTTACCCAGGAACGGTTGAAGTCATGCGTTCAATGGAGATCAGGAAGTTTGCAAGTGTAATGCATATAGTTAGCACGGTTTCAGGAAAACTGGAATCTTCCGGCCCTGGAGATATCCTAAAATCCGTATTTCCTGCCGGAACAGTGAGTGGTGCACCAAAGAAAAAGGCAATTTCACTGATAAATGAATATGAAGATTTGCCCCGTGGTGCATATGCAGGTGCACTGGGCATAGCTGGCAATGGAGAAATGGATCTTGCGCTTTTAATCAGGAGCATGTTCAAAATAAATGGTGAGAGTTATACGCAGGCCGGGGCTGGCATAGTAAAGGATTCTGTTCCTGCCAGCGAAGTTGCAGAGATTTACTCAAAAATTTTAACGGTAACAGGGGGAATATATGAAAAAAATATTGATTATTGATAATTATGATTCCTTTGTTTATAACATATACCAGTATGTAAGTTCGCCTGATGTCCATGTAGATGTGAGGGAAAACAATAATCTAAAGGATATAGAACAATATGATGGTTATATAATATCTCCGGGGCCCGGAAATCCAGAAAATATTGACGATCGCGGAAACCTCTATGAATTTATAGATAATAACAGGGACTCCAAATTCCTTGGAGTGTGTTTTGGCAACCAGATACTTGGATATTATCTTGGGTCCAGCATAGTTTTATCCAGAAGGCTAATGCATGGACAGCCGGATATTATAGTCCATGGTGATTCATTCCTCTACAGGAACATACCGGAAAAGTTTACTGCCATAAGGTATCATTCCCTTGTGCTGCAGGGGAGCACGAAAATAATTGTGGATGCCCTTTCAGAAACCGATGGAGAAATAATGGGTTTCCATTCAAAGGACGGAAAATTTTTTGGTGTCCAGTACCATCCTGAAAGCTTTTATTCAGAGTATGGGAAGCAGATATTCAAAAATTTTGTAGATGCTCTATGATAGTCGATGACATATACAGCAAGAACCATGAAAGGAAGCTTCTAGAGTTTAATATGCGGGAAAGGGGAACCATAAGCCTAAAAAAGGCATTAACAGAGACCCATAATGGCCCTGGAATTATAGCAGAGTATAAAAGGAAATCTCCATCAGGTTTCAACAATAAATCCAAAACTGATATACTTAAATACTTTAATAATATACAGAGAACTATCGCTGGAATCAGTATTTTAACGGAGCCCCAATACTTTGGTGGTAACCAGTTAGATGCCATGTCCGTGCAATGCTATAACAAGCCAATCCTGATTAAGGATTTTATTTCCGGTGAAAGGATGATAAAATCTTCATATATGGCCGGTGGTGATGCCTACCTGCTCATATGTGATTTCCTGGACTATACCAGGATAAAGGAACTGGTGCTGTATGGAAAAAAGCTAGGAATGGATGCTCTGATTGAAGTGCATGATCCTGAGAGTGTAAAGAATATATTCCCGGATGAGAACGTGGTCCTTGGATATAACAGAAGAAATCTCAAAACATTAAGGATGGAGGACAATTCCATGG
>DAUP01000088.1:7382-12222 GCA_002505185.1 Ferroplasmaceae archaeon UBA567
ATAAGGTGGTAACATGGTTGATATAAAAATAAATGACGATTTAAGACTTACAGATGATAAATTCCTTATGATAGCAGGCCCATGCTCTGTTGAAAGCGAGGAACAGATTATTAGTGTTGCAAAGGATTTGCGAAGAATAGGTGTTAATGTCTTGAGAGGCGGGGCATTCAAGCCAAGAACATGCCCGGATTCATTTCAGGGACTTGGAGAAAAGGGGTTAAAGTTACTTGCAAAGGCCCGTGAGGCCACAGGCATGGCAATTATAACTGAGGTTATGGACATAGAAGACCTTCCGCTGGTGGAGGAATATGCAGATATTCTGCAGATAGGGTCCAGGAATTCACAAAATTTTTCACTGCTTAAAAAAATAAGCAAGCAGGATAAACCAGTACTTTTAAAAAGAGGGTTCGGCAATACAGTGGATGAGCTTATAGCCTCTTCAAAATATCTTTCCATGAATGGAAATAAAAAAATCATGTTTTCTGAAAGGGGAATAAGGACATTTGAACAATCCACAAGGTTTACGCTTGATATATCGGCTATTCCTGTTCTTCATGAAAAAACAGAATACCCGGTGATAATAGATCCAAGTCATCCTGCTGGTGTAAACCGATACGTTGAACCCCTTGCCCTTGGAGGAACGGCCGCCGGAGCAGACGGGCTTATGATAGAAGTCCACCCCGATCCATCCAAAGCCCTAAGCGATTCTGCACAGCAGCTTACAGTGCCTCAGTTCAGGAATCTTTACACAAAGGTCAGGGATATAAATGCAGTTCTGGGAAAAACAATGATGTGATAACTCTTATCCTTTCATAACAGCCACAGGAATAAGCTTTGCAACGGGTGCAGCTATTTTTGCACCATGGATTACCTTAACCACATCATCAATGTTTTTATAACTTTCAGGTGATTCCTCTATGATAGCTTTTTTTGTTGTTGCGCGGAGATATATGCCCCGTGACCGTAATTCCATTTCCACGCCATCCCGTGTAAACTGCTCGTTTGCCCTTTTTCTGCTCAAAACCCTTCCGGCTCCATGGCAGGAACTGGAAAATGTAATATCATCATTTCCTGGAAGCCCTACCATCACATAGGAAGGCCCAGCCATGTTTCCAGGTATTATCACTGGATGGCCGGTCTCGTTAAAATACCCGCCACAAACATGTGCTGGTAGAGCACGGGTAGCACCCTTCCTGTGGACAACTAACTTTCTCCTGGAGCCATCTACAACATGCGTCTCCACCTTTGCCATGTTATGTGTAAGGCTATATAGTGTTTCTATCCCCATATTTTCAAATTCTGTTCCGAATATTTTTTCGAATGCTTTTCTGATTTTATATGTAATGATCTGCCTGTTCACAAACCCAAAATTCGCTGCAGCATTCATGGCATTCATATAATCCTCACCGGTTCTGCTATGTATATATGCCGATATGAGCTGCCTGTCATCATCACTTTTTATACTGTCACTTTCTTCATTAAGCCGCATTAAATAATCTGTGGCAACCTGNNCATCCATTATTTGATCAATGCGATCGATTTCAAGAAAATGGTTTCCGGCACCAAGTGTTCCAAGCTCATTTTTTCCCCTTTTTATGGCCTTATCGCTCACACTTGAAATATTTGATGGCATACTGCCATTTTCCTCTGTCCTTTCCATATCGTGCTTGGTTGCATAGCCTTTGTTATATGCCCATTCAATACCGGATGCCATGATTTCATTCTCATCTTCGGTGGTGATCTGGAAGCTGGATTTATTATCTATTCCAGCAGGCACAGATTTGTATATTTCATCTAGGAGTATGCTTATTTTGTCCTTTGCCTCACCATAGTCTATGTCTGTAACTATCAGTGATACACCACAATTTATATCATATCCAACACCTCCTGGAGATATTATGCCAGTATCGTAATCAAATGCAGCAACACCTCCTATGGGAAATCCATAGCCCAGATGTATATCTGGCATTGCCATTGAACTTTTTACTATACCCGGCAAAGATGCCACATGCATTACCTGTTTTAGAGGTTCATCATCAGTAAAGTTCCTAAGCAGATCCTCGTTTATATAAATTGTACCGGGAACCTTCATATTGCCGGTCATGGGAATTTCATACTGATATTCATTAATTTTTTTGATCTGCAACATATGTTCCAAATTACATGATTAGGCATAATTGTTTTCCTGTGTGATTACCCATAAATAAGAAAAATTAATAAAATAATAAAGTAATAAGGGCTAAATGGTAAAAGTTTTTGACATAAACAGCATTGACGAGCGGAAACAATTTGAAATAAAACTCCAGATTGCACTACTCAATAACACATTAAAAATTAAGGCCAATTCAAAAAATCCGGAAAAATACGATGAGTATATTGGGGAACGGATTGAGAAAATACGTAATTTACTGGACACTACTGCAAAATTTTCCATTACCGACGGGGATAAAGTTCTCTACAGTTCAGAAATTATAAAAAATTCCTGAATTGGATTGTTTTAAAAAACAATATATAACTTATTGTTATTTATTATCATGAATGATTACTCAATTTTTAAGGAAATCAGGGAAGATATAGAAACTCTGGAGCGGCACATGACGATCATAAAGACTTTGCTTATGGAACAACCACTGGGTATTATAAAAATGTCACAGCAAACAGGAATTCCAGAGCACAAAATCAGGTATTCTTTGAGAATACTGGAACATGAGGGAATTATAGAGGCCTCAAGAGAGGGCGCAATTTTAACATCAGACTTCCTTGGCAATAAGGACCAGATACTTAAAGCCGCAAAAGAGAGTTCCGAAAGCATAGAAAACATATACAGGGAGCTAAAGAACATTCTGGAGTCATCATGATGTTAAAGAGAGCCAGGTCCGAAGGGAACTATGCAATAAGGAGGGGCGTTCCTGCAGATGCTAGAGGAATCATAGAATGCATGCAGAGCGTTATGGATGAAAAAATATATCTTGTAAGTGAATATTATTTATTGACTGAAAGAGGTGAACAGGAAAGGCTCAAAAATAAGGATGATCTGACACTTGTCTGCGAAGTAAATGGAAAAATTGTTGGTGTAACTACAATTCAGAGAGGCATGTACAGAAAAAACAGGCATACAGCATCCCTTGGAATTGCCGTAAAAAGGGATTACAGACATATGCATATTGGTACCAGAATGATAGGAGAGGCAATTTCATGGTCAAAACAACAGGGGATTGATAAAATAAACCTGGAAGTTTTTTCCAGTAATGTCGACGCAATAAAGGCTTACAGAAAGCTGGGATTTCAGTATGAGGGTGTGAGAAAAAGGCAGTTTCTCATCGGTGATCAGTACGTTGACGATGTGCTTATGACATATTTCACTTCTGCATGGAATGATGACAGGACATTTGGTGTCTGACATAAAGATTTAAATTTATCCTTTTTATTAGCAATATATAATGCGTGGGTCAAGAATCATAAATATTTTCATAAAATACTTTCTTATATTCATAGGTTTAACCATATTTTTATTTCTGGCCTATAAATTTGTTCCAGAAAATATATTAAAAAATGATTTCCCCGGCAGTTCCATAAATGTACTTGGCTTAAATGAAAATGATTTTTTCCAGTATTTTTATTTTCTATATGCTTTGATTACATGTAAAGTAGGATACGTAAATACCTTATTCTATTCTGGAAGTGTCAGAAGTTCCATATCCCTGATCCTTCCAGAAACCATTGTATTTCTGGTTATTACATTCCCTATTTCCTATATTATTTCATATATTATAGGGTTCTACTCCGGAACTGCATTCAGGATAATAGGGAGGTTGAGCATGAATATATTTCCACTGCTATTTCTCTACCTTGTATCAGGGCTCACACTTCTTACAGTTTTTTCGGGCGTACTGGGATGGCTTCCATTCAGTGGTATATTATCGGGAAGAGCTATTATAGTAAACAACTGGGTTTCCTACACCGGTAATGGGATATTCGTAACAACTCCAACGAATATAATCGTTATCGACAGCATTATACACCATTCCACTGGAACTTTAGTCGATTATTTGAAGCATATGGCACTGCCATTTATGGCGCTGGTTATACCTACTACCATATACCTGAGTGTATATATAAGCCATGAAACCTCAGTTGAATATAACAGAAGCTATATGAGGGCAGGAATCACAAGAGATGCTTTCAGAGATAATTATACACTCTACATAAAAAGGGGGATTCGCCCGAGGATTCTTAATGAGCTTAAACCTGTATTCCTTATATTCATGGGTGGGATGGTTCTTACAAGTTTCATATTTTCATATATGAATCTTGGTGAATTTGCTGTATATTCCTTTCTGAATTATGATTTTGGATTTATGGGTGGATTGTACAGCTTATTTATACTGTCTATTATAATTATTATATTTGATCTGATCATAGACATAATTAATGTGGAGGCAAGGCATGAAAATTAATTCCAGGTGCATATTTATAGTCATAAGTTCCGGCGTCATTGCACTGTATTTGCTTGCATTTGCNNCCTTCTGGTTTTCAGGAGAGGTACAGGCATCATACCTGCTCCACCCTCATTTACCGGTGGCTGGAAAATGTATATGGGAACTACATATGAAAGCATATTATTATTTCCTGCCCTTCTTGGATCACTGAAATTTGATTTTACAATAATGCTGGCATCACTGGTAATTTCTGCCTCAATGGGAATTGCAATAGGTTACTCAGCTGCCGCTATTGGGAAGGGCTATAAAAAATTAATAATATATGTGACAAAAATTGCCACAAGTGCACCATATATACTGGTTATGCTCCTGGTTCTCTATATAGCAAGGGGAACAGAAAC
>DAUP01000030.1 GCA_002505185.1 Ferroplasmaceae archaeon UBA567
AGTATTAGAAACTGGATTGTTATATACATTTTTGTATAAATATAAACCTTGACCTATTACGTAGCGCGCCAGGGAAGCTCTATGACTAAACAGTGTAAATCTGGAACCGGCAATTGTGCATTCAGTCGGATAGTGAAAGGCACAGCATATCCAGCAATGGCTATGTTGAAGCTGCCCGTATGCGAAACTGCAGGCCGTATCGAGAGAGAATGCGATGTAGCACCGAAAGGTCTGGGAGGGGAAGCCGAATGCGTTGCGTAAGCATGAAGGCTGCCATATCCTCGGAAACAAATGCACATAAGGAGGATATTCCCCCGGTGTTTCAGCAATGGCATGCAGCGAAAGCCATAGAGGGTAACCTGGGAGACCATGTCAGGTCTTCAAACACAAAAGTTGCAATATTTCGCAGGCATCTCTCAATGTGTAAAGTTTTTCCATGACTCTTATAATGTCATATCATATGAATACATAATATTATCCATTAACAGTTAGAACCCTTGGGCATAAAGATTTATCTACAATGTATTAATATAATTCTATGTTAACATTCGAAGATTCCTTTGATGTAAAAACAACACCTGAAAAGGCATATGGATATGTAGCGAATCAGGAAACCCTGATAAAGCTTGTGCCAGATTTATTAAATTATGAGAAAGTTGATGAAAACGAAATGAAGCTTACAGCCAAGGCCGGTGTTTCATTCATAAAGGGGAAATTCGATCTGGTTCTTGATGTAACAGATAAAACAGAAAATAAACACATAACACTTAAGGGAAGGGGCAATGGCTCTGGTGCATCGGTTGATTTTACTGTAAATTTTGATTTTGTACCTGAAGGAGACGGAACGAAGGTTGACTGGAAAGCCGAAATGAATATTGTGGGAACAGCCGCAAGCATGGGTGCAAGAATGCTCAAAAGCGCATCTCAGAAATATATTACTAAACTGGTTGGCAATTACAAAAAAACCCTTGAAGAGGATTCGAGAAACTGAGAATAGTGATTACTATGCCCATAAACGCCCGGGATTTTAAATCATCTGAAACGAATTCAATTCGCACAACCATACTTGATTTCCTTGAAAAAAACAGGGAAAATGCCTACACTCTAAAGGAGATCAAAGACCACCTTTCTGGAGATCATGATGAATGGATGATACACATGGAACTCACATCGCTTTTATGGTCTGACAAGATAGAATACAGGGATATCTATAATAACAAGGGAAAACTTGTGCGTTATTTCCGTATAAACGAACCAAAAAAATAAATTCCAATTCTTTTCTGCCCTGACAATTAGGTTTAAATTATTATCTACATTTATCCCCATATGATATATGAATTTGAGGGACAAGTACCCACAATAAGCAAGAAAGCCTATGTTTTTGAGAATGCCACAATAATTGGCAACGTCCATATAGGAGATTATGTGTGGATTGGTCCTGGAGCAGTTCTAAGGGGAGATTACGGTGAGATATCAGTAGGTTCATATTCGGCAATAGAGGATAACTGTGTAATTCACGCCAGACCAGGTGAAAAAACATCAATAGGGGAGCATGTTACCATTGGCCATCTTTCAGTGATACACACAGGTACAATTGGAGATTATGCTGTCATAGGAATGAATGCTACAGTTTCCGATTTCGCAACTGTAGGAAAATGGGCTGCCATTGGTGAAGGGGCAGTAGTCAAAAATTCAAGTAAAATACCTGAAAAATCAATCGCGGTAGGTGTACCTGCAAAGGTTTTAGGTCAAGTTTCCGATGAGTATATGAAAGTATGGGAAAAATATAAGGAAAACTATAACAGTTTCTGCAAAAGGTACTTAGAAAATCTTAAAATTGCTAAAATTTAAGTATATTTTTAAATAAAAGTATAATCTGCTTCAGTTATACTTTGAAATTACATCCTCTATCTTCCTGTAGTCTGGTTCTTTTCCTGCATCCTCGCTAATCCATTTATAGACAACCTTCCCATTCTTATCAAGCACAAAAACAGATCTTTTGGAAGCGGTCAATTTGTTTAAGTTAAGGAAATTGTCATAGAGTGCACCATATTTTTTTGATATTTCCCGGTTTCCATCACTAAGAAGGTCAAATTGCAGATTGTTTTTTGTTGCAAACTCCTTGAGGGAGAACGGTGAGTCCACACTTATACCCACTACCTTTGCATTGAATTTATTGAAATTTGCCATGGAATCCCTGAATGTGCACATTTCCTTTGTGCAAACCGATGTAAATGCTCCCGGGAAAAATGCAAGCACAGTTACATGTCCCTTATAATCTGACAATTTTTTCGCTTTCAATCCTGTATCCAGAGCCTCAAAATCTGGGGCTAATTCTCCTTCGTTTACCATATTCATCTATTATACATTTGAAATGCATATAAAAACATGATGTGGCGTAATTGATCAAATGATCTTTAATTATACAATTATATTGCAAATGTTTTTAAGATCCTAACCGGGTAACTTATATCCAGATGAACCCAATTATTTATTAAAAAATGTTCTGCTATTTTCTGCAATGGTATTCCACGCCTCCATCTGTTCCTTTATGTCCCTTTCAGTATATACATAGTTGCCCAGTTGTTTTATAAGGGCGTATGGAACAGAAATTGCCCCGGCACCAATTAATCCCGCTCTGACAATCTGATCCGGAGTGACAATATTTGTTACAAGCACCTTTGAGTCAAATTTACAGTTTTTGAACGTTTCATTTGCATTGTATGCCACCTCCATTCCATCTTCCCCTGTACTGTCTATTTTCCCGGTTCTGATGGATATATATTCGGCATAATTCTGGGCGGCCATTATGGCCTGAACCGTATTATATATGGATGAGGCTGAGCATTTTATCTTTTTTTCACTCAGTTTAAGCATTGCTTTCATTCCTGTAAGTGTAGCAGGTATCTTTACTATGACGTTCATTCCAAGGGAATGTATTTTCAATGCCTGGGACATAATGGTGTCATAATCCTGAGAAACAACCTGTATATGTACTTCTCCGTTAACTGCCTTGATTATATCTGTAATAACCTGTTCTGTAGTAGAACCCTTCAATACCTCTTTTGATATTGATTCAGGCTCTGTTGTGACACCATCTATGAAACCGTAATCAGATATTTCCCTGATTTCATTGATATCTGCACTGTCCAGAAAAAATTTCATGTGAATCTGTTTATAATTAATATTATATATATAATAATATTGAATTATAGAACTTAAAAGCGATCCTTATTTTTATGTTATGATAAGAGTAATATAACAAACAATTATTAATTAATTCAGGATAACTCATTATGGGCGTCGAAAGTATGAAGGATGTTAAACTAATAGCGGAAAATAATATAAAGGAAATGTATGCAGATAGTATTGAGAATTTTACAGTTAACAGCATAGTAAATAACAGCGACCGGTACGACGTATCTACAGAATTTGATTATTTGGGTTTTCATTATACGGTATATCTCAGCATTGATACAGATGGAAATGTGACAAAATTTAGCCAGGTTGCAAAGGAAAAGATCTAATAACCATTGCCGGAATCTTTAATAGACCATATTGGTATGTTGATACATGATAAGTATAGACAATGCATGGGAGGTTCCATTATCCCGCGGTGGCATCTATAAAATAGTGGTGAACGAGGATAATCTTGAGGTATATAGAATTTTTTCGGGAAGATATATACAGGAAAAACTACAACTTAAAAAAGATATGGATTACATAGATTCACTGATTGTGCCGGGGGCAACAGACTATATTGAACCTGAACAGCTATACTCTGATATAAAACATATGATAGAAGTCATTACAGAACGCTATTTTTCCATAGAATCAGAAAAAATTGAATCCATAAGAACCCAAAAAGACCCAGTTGATTACAGGCTAATAAAATTCACAGACATAAAGGAGATAAAAATTTCTGCCGGCGAAAGGGAAAGATTTCCTGAATTTGTCCTTAATGGAGATCGGTATATTCTGCCCTCAAAAAATTTTATGGCGTTCCGCGAAGAAGATAGAAAGAAGTATGAAGAGTATAAAATTATTGTGGATAATATAAGGAAAAAAATAGGCAAAGCATGATCAGCACAAACCATGCTCTCTGGTTTTCCTGTTTATTATATCGGCAACTTCTTCGGGGCTATCTATAAATGGAGTGTGCCCGGCATTATTTACAATAATCATGTCGCTTCCCGAAATTTTGCTGTTCAGGGTATAGCCAAAGGATACAGGTATTACATTGTCCCTATTTCCCCATATTATGGTTGTTGGGCATTTGATACTGTTCAATTCATAATCACTTATTTTTTCTTCAGGCCTTTTATTATTTTCCATTATTTTTTCCAGTGAAGACCTGTTATTGTAATTCCTAGCCCTTAAAATAGAGTCCAGGATCCTGTCCATGGTTTCTTTGCTCTCTTCACTGAGTGCAGGTGAAATTCCGGCACTATCTATCAGGAAAAGCATATCCGGTTCTGCAATTGTCGAGGCAAGCTTCATGGCAATCCATCCTCCATATGAATTCCCTGCAATTGAAAATTTATTAATTCCCAGGCAGTGAACAACATCAAAAACTGCCTCTGCCTGCTGTTCTATGGCATATTGAATGTCCGGTTTATCAGAATGTCCATGACCCAGCAGGTCAATTAGCACTGGACGTATACATTTTTCTATATAAGGAGATGATTTTAGCCACGTGTTTCCAGTACCACCGAATCCATGCAGGAATAGTACTGGATATCCTTCATTTCTATCAAGATATGATATCTTGCCATATCTCGTATTGCAATATTTACGTTCCATTTTATTCCATTGCTCTGGAGGCAATTTTCATAGCCTCGTCTATATTTTCCAATTCCATTGCAATATCCGAAACCGAATCATAGAGATACCCGACTGAAGCCTTAAATTCTTTTTTGTCCTTTTTTGTTTTTATGCTTTCCATTACAGAATCGATTTTGTCAAGTCCCTTCTTTCCAAGATCAAAAGCAGCGTTGATATCAGTATCCCGTAATATGTTTATCTTCCCATATAAAGCTTCAAAATAATTTTCCCAGTCCTCTGATTTCTCAGATAACTCTATTACATTGTCATAAATCTTCATTGCCTCTGCCTTTTTTGATTTCAGTGTGGACAAAGCCTCAGCCTTGGCATTGTTTGTGAGTGCAAATAACTGGGCATCCTTCTCCCTGTCAGCTTCTTCTATTGCTCTGTCAAAGTATGATATTGCACTGTCTCTTTCACCACTGTCAAGGTATATATAACCTATATTGATAAGATCCATTATTTCAAGTTCCTTATCACCCAGCTTGCGGTGAAGTTCCAGGGATTCCCCTGCATATTTAAGGGGGTTTTCCGTGCTTTTATGATCAAGTGAAAAGTAACACTGTGACAGTTTGTAACAAATTTCTGCCTTCAGGTCATCCTCTTTAATTGAATCATAGGCCTTTGTATATTCCCTTATTGCATCCATGAATTTTTCCTTTTTGACAAACGAATCTCCGTTTTTTATATATTGTTCATAGTCTTCCATGTCTATTCATCCCTAAATCTTTTAACCATTTCAGTAGCAGCAGTATAGCTTATATTCTTTTCAGAAACCATCTCTGCAGCAATTTTTTCAATCATATCACCGGTAGCGCCCGCAGCTATGGCTATATTCCTTGCATGCAGTTTCATGTGTCCCTTTTGAATACCCTCTGCTGCCAGGGCCCTCAATGCAGCAAAATTCTGTGCAAGTCCCACACATGCCAGAATATTTGAAAATTCATTTGAATTTTGTATTCCCATGATTTTCATTGCTAGCATTGCCTTTTTTGAGGTTTTTGTTGCGCCACCGACAGTACCCACGGCTATGGGTATTTTTATGGATCCTATTAGATTTCCATCAGCATCCTTTCTGTATTCCGTAAGCGGGCCATATCCCCCCATAGAGGCATAAGCATGTGAATTTGCCTCCTGTGCCCTGAAATCATTCATGGTTGCAAGAAGTACAGCATCAATGCCATTCATTATTCCCTTGTTATGTGTAGTTGCTCTGAATATATCATTTTTTGCAAATTCATTGGCCTTTATAATTCTGTCCACGGTCTCAGCACCTAGCATTTTTCCGTCAAATTTTGCATATGCGTATGTTACTCTCTCAGTTGTCAGGTTGCTCATGATTCTGAGGTTTGCCTTACCTCCAGTCAATTCCTCTATATATCCTGAAACATACTCCAGCATTGTATTTATTATATTAGCACCCATGGCATCTGCCACATCTATTATGATATTCAGTATAAGTTCATTATTTACATAGTGTATATCTATTGATTTTGCACCGGCATCCAGGTTGGACAATGTTTTGGATCTTGTATTTGCCATTTTAAGAATCTTCTCCTTATTCTGCAGTATTTTAATTGCTGCGTAGTCAGGATCAGGTACATCATAAAGTTCTATTTCCCCCCGCATGTATGATCCGGTGGAATAAGCCATGAAACCATTTGGGCGTGCATATCTGGCCCCGTTGGAGCACGCTGCTATGACAGATGGCTCTTCAAGGCTCATGGGTATCAGATATTCCCTGTCATTTATCCTGAAGTTTGTGGCGATTCCCACAGGATAATCCATAATAGTATAGACGTTTTCAATCATGTTCCCTGCTGTGGAAGTATCCATCCTGTAATCCATTGCTTCCATATCTTCTGTTGAAAGATTTGAAAATTCCCTGATTATATTTCTTCTCTCCTCAATGCTCATTTTATGAAAGCCATGTATTAATGAATCCATACTGAGTAATCATTAATATATTATTAATTTTTATTGTAATTAATCAAATTTGATTTTGTATAAAAGTGTATAATATATTAAAATATATATGTGCAAATGGGGAAAAAGAAATATGAGCATTACAAAAAATATGTGAAGGATTTCAACAATGAATCAATACTGGACTATCTTGGCAATAATATAATCATTAAAGAAAATTATGAACATGAGGCAATAGAGTTGATGGACTCTATAACAAATAATATGAATAAACAATTTCCATATAATATCACCGCCGGTGCTATTACTGCCCTGAAACAGGCACATTTTGCTGCCAGAAATGGAATGGTGAGTGCGGCATTCGAAAATACAAGATTTCTTCTGGAGAGACTATCACTGGTAAAGATAATTTCAGAAATGAAAACTGAAAACAACCCATATGAAATTGCCATAGAGCATCTGGAGTGGCATCAGTTAATAGACAAAAAATTCATAATATACGGATTACAGCAATTCACAGGTAGAATATGGCATTATACCGGAGAAAAGTATACACCCAGAGGAACCACAATTTTTCTCAGCGGTATCCCTCTGTGCGGAAATCATTCCAAGGCATATGCAAAGTATTCACGCACAATAAAAGAAATAGAGTTTGAAACGGGAATATCCATCAGGGAGAAATGTGCAAAATGTGGGAAAGACGCAGTAAGATTCACCATATCACTTCCCAAAGCCGGTGCCATACTTGGCATGCTTGGGCTTTATACTGGACATGACGTTTCAGAACTTGGGAAATTTTACGGTGATTATTCCCGTGTAC
The DNA here is from genome assembly GCA_002505185.1 of Ferroplasmaceae archaeon UBA567. Taxonomy (GTDB): domain Archaea; phylum Thermoplasmatota; class Thermoplasmata; order Thermoplasmatales; family Thermoplasmataceae; genus Ferroplasma. Next base: position 7,571 of record DAUP01000030.1, read on the forward strand.
TTCATCCCTATGGATTTTACGGTTATCCTGGAACTTATCTAATAAATCTATGGAGCATTGATTTTATTCGTCTTGGATTAAAATTGCAGAAAATATTATTTTAAACATTCTGACCGTCAAAATATGTGTGTCTTTTTACGGCTTTTCCATTGGAAAAGGTATACACATCTACAAAGGTAGTATGTGATTTGCTTCCATCTTTTAAAATTCCATTAAATTCTCCCTCAACAACCACATATGGTTCCTTTACTATTATGTTTGATAATGTATGGTGTCCCTCTCTTATGACTCTGTTTCCCCTGTAAAACTCCCTGAATTTTTCCATTCCTTCTATGGGTTCATAGCCAGGGCGCTTGTAAACTATGTTATCTGAGAACACAGAAAAAAGGGTGTCAAGATCCTTAGCATCTACTGCCGCATAATATTTTTTTACCAGTTTTTCCAGGTCTTCCATTATATCATATCTTACATGATTATAAAATTTTTTTTAACATATAAGCGGGAAGTCCCCTTTCGTTAGAGGGAGGATGTCACTCTTGAATCATCTGACCTTTATACTGATAAAATTACCGGTTCTCGCAAAGACTCCCTATTTCTGGAATATTCAAGGCAACAACTCTATATCATGGTTACCATGCAACCTGATTCCAGTAATATCAGGATTGTTTAGATTTCATCTCCCTGGAACAACCCAGAAGAAAGTGGGAAGAACCATTTTAGTTAATTTTATAATTATCCAATTAAAATAAAATACAGTTCTCTATTTTTTATAAAAAAGTT
>DAUP01000145.1:0-5007 GCA_002505185.1 Ferroplasmaceae archaeon UBA567
TTCAGGATGGGATTTGACAGATCATTTCCCCCGATTTTTGCCAAAAAGGTTAAAGACAATCCCATTGTTGCCACAGGTGCGGTCAGCGCCATAATGGTAGTGCTGCCATTGTTAATTATGCACTATATTTCTGTTGAAACTGCATTTATCTTCCTGGGAACCATTGCAGCTCTCGGGGGATTGTTTATACATGTCAGTGCCAATTTCTCACTTATACGTATAGGTCTCAGGAGGGGAAGGCGGATTATCTCAAGGACAAAAAAGGGTATTTATAGCTATATTGTTGATTTCAAGGAAGTAATACTGGCACTTGTGGGCGCCATAATAAGTTCAATTGTCCTTGTATATTCTGCTTATTCAACAGTGTCATGGTATACATCACTGTTTCTCATATGGATTGTGGTTGGATTTATACTATCCGAGGTCAAGGCAATTGCCATGAAAACATCTGATGATATGATGGATATAAGCAAGGAAGGAAGAATACTTGCTGAAAATCTTATGAACATAAAAGTAATGGATGCAAGAATACCAGGACTAGATATGATTGTGGGAATTAACGATTCATTGAAGGTTGTACTGGAAAAATTGCTTTCCAAAAATGTGCCATATGCCATTGTTGTTGATGACAATATGAAGCCCATAGGGACATTATATGTCATAGACGTACTATTGCTTCCAAAGGATGCCATAGAGCGGGGCAAGGTGAATCAGATGCACCTTGAAAAGGTTGTCAGCGTAAACATTAACGATGATGTTACCGATGCTGTTAGGGTACTGAAGGAAAATAATGTAAATATACTTTCCATATTGGATGGAGCAGGGAAATGCACAGGAACACTGACCGAGCGTGAAGTACTTCTGAAGCTTGGCAGCAATGAGAAAGCAAGTGTTGATTAATCTGTACTGTCAAGATTTTTTATCCGTCTTTCTGCATTTCTTGTCTGTCTTTTCTTGAAACGGTTATATTGGAACTGCGTCATTGTTCCAGGTGGTTCATAGTTACTCTCCTTCTGGATGAGTGAAATAAGTGCCATTCTGTTTCCATTTATTTTAAGTATTTTGCGGTCGATACTGCTGTTCTGGTTGGCAATAATTCTGGATAATATATAGGGCAATAGGAGAATAAGAACAAACAGGGAAGACTGTGCTCCTATAACATAAAATGCATAACTGGCACTTACATTCATTGCAACTATATATGATATGATAAAACCATCTACCAGAGCTGTGAAAAGTCCGGTTGAGATAGATAATAATTTTTTCCCGGTGTTATTCATTTTTCTGTAATATAATTCAAGAAGCACCATCTCCATTTCCTCATCATTGATTCTGTCAACTGTGTGTCTGTAAATTATTATTTTCCACGGATCTCCATCGGTGACAATTCCCATCCTTAACAAGGGGCCATTTTTGATATAGACCTCGGGAGAGGCATTGCCGAGAAGGGATGAGAGCCTTGATGTCAGATCAGGACTATACTCACCAACATCAGGCTGGCTCTTCCCCCGGTTAAATTTTATATACATCGGGAGCGACAGTATCACCAGATCTAATGGTACTAGAAGCACAACCATCTCTATTGTATGAATAATTATCATAGTAAATAAGGACTCAAATAGTATGTAGAACATGGCCAGCACAATTATTAAATATTTTGCAGCCCTTTTACCCCTAATTTTTGCCTTCCTCAGTATACTATATACAATTGCAGTCATGACTCCTGAAAATAAGGGAGGTAGGACAAATATGCCGATGATATTTATGTACAACAAGCTGACAGACATGACAAAAAAGGTAAAGGTACCTGTAAATAGCATAACTGCCATCAGAATTGTTATATATCTGGCATTACTGATGAATTTTACCATATAAAAGCAACTTAGGAATTTCCAATATAAATACCTTTCGTTGCCATAAGCTTTGGGACAATATTATTCGTGGGTACCTCTGAGGATTTTTTCATCAACCGAAGTCAGTTTCACCTCCCTGACGTGCAGTGTCAGGGAATACTGTTCCAGGAAATTGAGTACATTTGCAACATCTTCGTTCCTTAGTATCATAACTCCTCTCAGAAGCTTTCTATGAGGTATGTTCTCCATGAAACCATGCCCGTGGTACTTATATTTACCATTCCATGAGGTTGAATCCTGTCCATAGAACTTCTGCATGAACTTGTTCACGGTGTTATGATCAGTTCTCTCTGTAAACTGGAATAGTATCATTGTCCCATTCATTATGTAGAATAATACACAAAAGAAAGAACAAAAAGGATAATCAGATTATATATACCTGAATAAGTATCAAAAATATGGGAAAATCCCATAATAAAATCTATTTTATAGGCAATGAAGAATCCCAGAAAAACAGCCTTGAGATTTAATGTCATGGCTATCAATGATGTTAATGATATCAGGAATGACTGTTCCGTAAGGTAAATTATAAACCTTTCACTTATATCCATTAGCTTCATTTAACACCTTTGATTTTTTTAATACGCCTATCTAGATCTTTCATTGCATATTTCTTTTGCTTCTCAGTATAATAGGCGGAGTTTGTATATAATTTAAGCTTCTCTAGGAACTTTAAGTAGTTTTCACTGTCTTTCATATATCCAAGTGCAAATCTATCGGCAGATATCTGCTCCATTGAGATCAATATCACTAAATATACAATTATTGCAATTGCTAAACCAGGGAAGAATAATGCAAAAGCATAGAAGAAAATAATTGAGTTTGTGTTGAGATAAAGTGTATATGAAAGTATGAGTAACAGCAAGGAAAAAATAAAAATTTTGACGCTTGTATTTTTTTTTCTTTCATGGTGGGCTTTATAGTGGCCAAGTTCATGAAGTAAAAGTATATCCATTTCATTACTGGATAATTTATCTATAAAATCCTCTTCTATGTAAATATCTGGTTTATCATTATTTTCTATAAGAAAGGCAAAAGGCATATCATCTGTGTGTTTGAATGTGTATATACTTATATCTTTACCAATTAGAGATTTATATTTATTCGAATATTTTTGGCATAATTCAAAGTTAATTTCTGGAAAAATTTTACTATACAGGTTTTTATTATTGGCGCCATATGTTTTGTCGCTTGGTGTACCAAAAGTTTTCGTAAAACCATACAGGAAAATTCCGATAAAGATAGATGATATTGCTATGGAAATTAAACCAAATACCTGTGTGAACCTTTGGGGTATTATACTTCCTGAAATAAAATATAACGACACGTCGACAATGATTAATGGTAATAGGTAGTAAATTATTGTTGCAATTTTAGATTTCATAGAATCACATAAAAAAATAAAATTAATAACCTACAATTGCACCAGCTAATGCACCTATAGCTGCCAATGAAATTGGTCCTAGTGAGATGCCAGCAATGGTTGTCAGTATTATATCAGATATTGAACCTATGGTTATCGCTCCTGAGGCCGCTATGGCATCTGCAATTAGAGGGACAACAACGGCCAACACAGATAGATCAAACGCTGCCAATGCACCATCTATATCTGATGTCAATGCAGCAACGGAAGGTTTTGCACCAGAGTGTGTCATTTCATACCATACTATATCTCCCATATGCCCACTTGTTGCAGTTGTTGCCTCTAGGCTATTTCCAAATTGGTACGGCATTGCATTTTCCTCCAAAGCTAATACTCCATTATATATTGGTACTCCCATCATACCAAGCAACATTGCTATTGCAAATATTGATATTATTGCCTTAAGCCAGTTATTTCTGTGTTTATCGCTGTAATTTATTCCCGTACTATTGTTACGGTACTTCTCCATGGCAATCAACTCCTTATATGTAGGATTTAAAATATTTGAATCCATAATAGTAATAATATATTGTATATAAATCTTACTTTCCGCATGAATTTAGATCCTTACCCTCGAATTTCGCAACTGCCTGGAATGGCATTCCAGCCATGCTGATATGAGTCCACTGGAACACCAGCCAGACTCAGTAGATCTTTCTGCCTCTGTATCAGTTCCGGCAGGAATTTCTTCACGATCTTTCCTCCTGCCTCGATCCAGTTCAACCGCACCAGGGAGAAGTCTGCCAGTACCCTGTCCGTTGTCGGTGATTTACATGACTTGAATTCCGGGTATATCTGTATGGATTTCCTGTTCTCTTTCATCATGTTATTCCTGACCACACACTCTATGAGGCTCTCCATCATTAGGGCAAGGAAGTACACAAACAGAAAACCCTCTATCCTTCCAACGTTCTTCAGCAGGACAGGTGCAACACCGTATACAGCCTATCTTTTCCCCTAATTAACACTACATGGCATTCATTCGAAGATTTCCAAAAGGAAAAAGTATCTATGATTACCGTGTGACAAACCACAGAGTAAAGGGAACTAAAAATGTGAAACTGGATCCTGTGTATCTTGGGAAGTAGATCATGGTTGACGGAAAGACGGTGATCCAAGAATCTAAGAAGAGAATGAAGGTAGGGAGGATCGTAGAATCTGCACCATACATAATGTACCGTTATGCAGAGAATTTTGGAATAATTGACGATTTCATACCTGTTATTAAGGGACTCCAGACATGATGGAAGTGGCAAGAAGGATAGTTGAACTCTCCGCAATGGACATGTTCGGTTCAACAGGGTCCATAGAACTGCATACTGGTATGAGAGATGGTATCTTTGAAGGAGAACCGTGATCTGGTAAATTTCATCGGTTCCGAAAGTCCACATATTGCCTCGGTACTGCAGAGACCCATATCAAAATGTATTGTGAAGGAATTCGGTTCCTCAGGTATTGTCTATGATCTCAGCGCCATAAGGTACTATAGAAAGGATAACGATCTTGCCAGATTCGGGCATTACTATCAAAGCAATGGAGAAAAACAGGGAGATAAACTTCGTTGGTAAAATTTTCAATTGAACTGTAGTGTTAAGGTGGGGCAAAGATAGGCAAAATATTTCGTTAAATATTATATTGCCATTTATAGATCTTCAATCATTGAAGCGAGAT
>DAUP01000145.1:5113-8550 GCA_002505185.1 Ferroplasmaceae archaeon UBA567
GAATATTTACTGAGAAAGTCCTTTCCTGAACCTATCTCCTTTAATTCTAAGTAGGTCAATTCAAACTCACCTAATTGATTTTATAATACTTTCTAATATTTAAACATGCATTATATTCTCTTATCATGAACCAGATAGAAGAATTGAACAACAATATGGTTGAAATAGCGGAGAATGCGAGCAGGGCTGTTGTAAGCATAAATAGTACCATATACAGTGGGAATTTTGGATATGGCATGACCCCAGTAAAAGGATCCGGTTCAGGTTTCCTTATAAGCCAGGATGGTTACATTCTTACCAACAACCATGTTATAGAGGGATCTGAAACCGTAGATGTACTTCTCAACGATGGAAGGAAATATCAGGGGCAAATTGCGGGTACTGATCCACAAACCGATGTCGCACTTGTAAAAATACATGGTAATGACTTTCCTGTAATGGAACTGGGTGATTCCGACAACATAAGGATTGGATCAATAGTCCTGGCTATAGGCAATGCCCTCGGCCTTCCGGGAGGGCACACAGTGTCTATGGGTGTCATAAGCGCAAAAAACAGGCCTATGCCCTGGGCAGATTTTATTTTTGAGGGGCTTTTGCAGACAGATGCGGCAATAAACCCTGGAAACAGTGGTGGACCTCTTGTTGATATGACTGGAAAGGTTATTGGAATAAACACTGCAATAATAGCGCAGGCAAACGGAATTGGTTTTTCTATACCCATAAGCACGGTGAAAAAAGAACTTGATGATATGATCAGGACCGGCAAAGTCAACAGAAACTATATAGGAATTTCAGGAATAGAAATAAATGAATCAGTATCTGAGAGGTATGGACTTATCTCTGAAAATGGTGTGATGGTAGCCAGGATAGATCCCTATTCTCCTGCCTACGAAGCTGGAATAAGGCCCGGGGATGTAATAACTGCATTCGGTGGAAAAAACATAAGGTCTATGAGGGATCTTATCAGGGCAGTTTCAGAAATGAAGGGAAACACAGATGTCCTATTCAAAAGGGGCGGATCAAAATACAGAACTACCATAGAATATAAGAATAAAAGAGAAAAACGCATAACAATACTGGACAAATAACACCTTAATTTTTATAAATATATGATTTTATGAATTTACTGTCCAGAATTTCTTTTATTTCCAGTCTTTTCTGTTCTGTGGTATCCCTTGATCTAACAGTTACTGTATCATCTTCAAGTGTTTGATAATCCACAGTTATGCAATACGGAGTCCCGATCTCATCGTGTCTTGCATACCGTTTTCCTATTGTTCCAGCCTCATCATACACTATGTACTTATCAAATTTCTTCAATTCAGTATAGATATATTCTGCCCTGGCCTTAAGATTCTCCTTTTTCATCAGTGGGAACACTGCAATATGGTAAGGCGCAATTTCATAGGGAATTTTGAGAACATTCTTTCCATCCCGTTTCACAAGAGACTGTGACAGTAAGGTCAATAATATTCTGTCTATTCCATATGAAGGCTCTATCACGTATGGAATTTCTTCTCTGGAATCTATTTTCACTTTCATTGTTTCTCCAGAACTGGACTGATGGTTGTTAAGGTCAAAATTTGTTCTGTTAGCAATTCCCACGATTTCGAACCATTCATCGTCTATTAAGCCCTCAGCATCCCACGAATCAGCAGCATAATGTGCCCGCTCATCAGGATCATGCTGCCTGAATCTCAGTTTGCTGCTGTCAATTCCTATGCTTTCCAGTATAACCTGTGTCTTTAGCACGAAATATGCAAAAGCTTGGCTGCTGATCAGTCCATCCTGGAAAGCTTCATTTACTGTAATATATAATTCTTCCCCTGTATTTGGTTTGATCCTGATTTTTTTGTAATCATAAAGACTTTTAAATTCCATATTTCCCGGGTCAAGAAAAACCTCTATCTCGCACTGGTTGAATTCTCTCAGCCTAATAAGGCTCTGCCTGGGGGATATTTCATTCCGGAAGCCTTTTCCCTGCTGCCCAACAATCATGGGAAGCTTTCCCCTGTTGTAATTGTAAAGGAGCTTGAAATTCACAAAGATACCCTGCGCAGTTTCGGGCCGTAGGTAATAATCACCTGATACTCTGTACATAAGGTTGAAATCGTATATATTATCAACAATATTACCACATATGGGACATTTCAATAGAGTTATTGAGGCAACTTCTCGGGCTTCCTCCAAATTGGATGGAATGGTACTTACATGATTAAAGGACAATAGTGTTTCAAGCTTGAATTTGGTCTTGCATTTATCGCATTCGGCTGCAAGATCAGAAAATCTGGCAATATGACCAGATGCCCTGAAAACCGGTTCAGGTGTGACATTAGGTGTATCTATCAATATTGCTCCATCCTCAAGATAGGATTCCTTCCATATTTTAACTATATTGTCCTTTAGAAGTACCCCCAGTGGCCCATAATCATAGAAGCCGGCAAATCCACCATAAATTGAAAATGATGGCCAGAAAAAACCTCTTCGTTTTGCCAGTTCAACTATGTCTTCGTACATTTTAATCCTTGAGGATTTTCATTATTTCGATATCATATAGCATGCCGTATATATCCCCATGGCCAGTAAGTACAGGGAGCTGGTTGTAATTTTTCTGTGCCATTAGCTTCACTGCATCCTCTAAATCAGATTCCATATAAATAACCTGTGGATTGCCTACCTTGAGCTTTTTTACAGGGATATCCGGTACAGTAATATTTGATTTTGCAATGAAATATGTGAACACATTCTTTATTCCGTCCCAGGACCATGGATCTTCGTCATCTGCTATTCCAGATTCTGTGGATTCAAGAGTCTGATACATTTTTACCTTGTCGAATATATCTCTATCGGTTACGAGACCGGTAAATTTTCCTGCTCTGTTAACAACCGGAAAAGAATATATCTGAGAAAGGTTCATCATTAACAGAACAACAGACAGTGGAGTATCTTCCCAGCACGGCACAGAAATGTATTCCATTACTTCCTTTACCTTGACTTTAGCGTATTTTTCCCTTATTATGTTCAAAAAATTCTGTGGTGTGAGTATGCCAGTTAGCTCATTATTGTCGTTTACAACCGCAATATGACGTTTTTTCTGTTCATAAAGCTGCCCAGCTGCCACATTTATAGGATCATTTTCATTCACAGTTGGGGCTTTTCTCATCACCAGTGCAGTCTGCGTCTCGTCAGGATTGTAGAATATATCCCTCCTGGTTATTATCCCCTGGTATCTGTTCTGGTTATCTTTTATGGGTATACCAGTTATATTATTCTTTATAAGTATCTTTATTATCTCGGAAATTGAACTGGGAACTGTATAGCAAAGAGGGTCTCTTGTCATTATGTCTGCAACTTTATAATCCATGCAGGTTAATGTATTTCTTGTAAATAATTGTTTAGGTATGTTTTTTTCCTAAAAGTGGAACAGGTTACTATCC
>DAUP01000107.1:0-2205 GCA_002505185.1 Ferroplasmaceae archaeon UBA567
AATTATAAGCAGGGCATCAACATCCTTAAAACAGGGAAAAGTTCTTTTTGCCATGTTCGGAAATATATCATATGCATTTCCGTTTATACTTCTAATTACCTATGGAAGCATAATTGGAAAGGAATACGATGGAATAGCACCAAGCACTTTTCTTTATCTTCTTACCTTATTCTTTGGAATTTCATTCCTTTCAAGGGTCATACTGTCAATCAGGCAGGTGCGCAATAAGGAATTTCTAATGTATGCAGCATTTGCAGCCAGTATCCTGGGCTATCTTCTGATAGGCATAGACACAGGTGTGATAATGTTTATTGCAGCGCTCTTGATACTTGGATTTCCACACGGGTCCATATTTCCTCTTTCAACTTCATACATTGCAGCCAGTGTGGACATGGAGTATATGAACATCATTTATTCAGTATTTCTGCTTATTATGGACGTGATTGCCTTTATAATACCTTTTATTTTCGGTCTGATATCTGAATTATATAACATAAAAATTGCTATCTATGTGACTCTGGTGCCTATGGCATTACTGATAGCCATATCTGTTGCGTTTAATGTGAGGGATAACAGGATAAAAAGAATCGCAGCTATTCCGGAAAAGGTTTAACATATAAGCGGGAAGTCCCATGCGTTAGCTTGGGGAGGATGTCACCATTATCTAATTCCAAATTTTGATGCTATTTCAACCATGTCTGCTACGTGTTCACTGAAGAATTTAAGTATGTCTCTTGATGTTATTATACCTGATATTTTACCCTTGTCTATAACCAGTAGTCTTCTTATCCCTTTCTTTGCCATTAGATTCGCAACCTTCTCCATAGGTGTATCTGAGGTAACAGATGTGAGGGGTGTTGTCATTATTTCCCTCAGTGGAACTTTTGATGCGTCAGCCTCTTTTGAGAGAATCTTATTTATATAATCCCATTCTGTAACTATGCCAGCAGGTATGTTTTCATTACTCACTATTATATAGCCCTGCTGTTTCTCTGCCATCATTTTTGAACCTTCAAGGGCACTGGTGTTTCCATCNNGATGGAAGAAAATCATAATATACGTATTGCATATCATTGAGAATTATAAATTACAGGTCAATCTAACGTCATAATCATATTATCCTGAATACCTGTAAATATTGATAAGATTTCTAAACAGAGCTATTTTATAGATTTCATGTAATAGTCTCGCGTAGATAATAATTTTATTAACATTTCAGGTTGAAATCGCCCAGGAGATTTTATAAAGTAGTGAAAATTAATATATTTAGGTCAATCGTATTATAAGCTTCTCCATTGTTATTATGAGGTTACTGTACTGGAATTATTTTATCTATAGAATATTTAAAATATAATCCACCAATTATGGCTCAGTGGATATTTGAGAATGGCTATAGTAGGATCAATGAACTTAGAATTCGCAGGTGGAGGTGAGGCTAATGCCCGTGATATCGCAGAACTATTTGTACGCCAGGGCTATGATGTTACACTCTTTGGCACAGGCATTCCAAAGGGCTACGAGGAAAAGGCTGGAGAATACATATTCCATTATGTTCCCAGTGCATTTACCTTTGATATAATGGCAACAGGCCCGGTGCTTAAAATTTCCCACATACTTTCAATGGGACTTACAGGCCTATACACATATAACCGCATATACGAAAAAATAAAGGATTTCGATGTCTATTATTTTATTTCTCCTACAATAATGTTCAGGAATGTGGGTTACAGGTTAATGAAAGAGGGCAAAACTGTGATACTGGGGAACCATGGAACATTCTTTGAGGTCCTGGATATGTATGGCTTCGCATCAAAGGCCTATTCAAAAATATTAACAAAGATGATATTCCGTAAATTATTGAAAAACAAAATGAAATTTTTTATACATGTGCAGAATAAATACCAGGCACAGTACTATGCAAGAATTAAATGTGACCCGTCATATATAAGAGAAATTCCATATAACAATGTTAAATTCAGCAATTATGGCTGTTTTAACAACGAAGAATTCGCTGTAGTGTATCTTGGCAGGCTCATGGGGAGCAAGGGAGTTGATATGTTGCTCGAACTGGAAAAAAGGGCAGATATAAATCTTCACATAATAGGAAAAGGTCCATATATGGAAAGACTCCAGAAATTGAAAAATAAAAATACTGTGATCCATGGATATGTATCTGCACAGGAAAAGATCATGCTCCTTGCTGGA
>DAUP01000107.1:2326-13077 GCA_002505185.1 Ferroplasmaceae archaeon UBA567
CGTGAAATTGCTATGAAAATGTTTGATGCTGATGTTGTGGATAAGCAGTTGATAGAACTTTTCACTGATGCAATAAACAGAAATAATAAAGGGAATCAGTAACCTGCTGTGCCTTTCACAATTCTGTGTGGTATGTACCTTTTTTCTATTAATTCCATTTCTTCTTTGCTTAGTTTAATGTCCAATGCAGCCATATCATCCTCAATATATTCAGGCTTTGTTGCACCAATAACCGGTATGAATCCCTTGTTCAGGACGTAGGCAAGTGCCAGCTGTGATACGTTTATGCCCCTGTTTTTGGCTATTTCTTCAATACTATCCAGTACATCAAAATCGGCATCGCTGAAATACCTCTCCTTCATGACAGGATATGTCTTTGTCCGTGTAGTTTCATTTTCTGAACCCTTTTTGTATTTTCCGGAAAGGAAACCAGCAGCTATTGGAGAGAAGGGTGAATATGCAATTCCGTGCTTTTCACAGAAGGGTATTACGTCCCTTTCATCCTCCCTGTATACTGCATTGTAATGATTCTGAACTATGGCAGGGCGGATGTTTTCCTGCATATCCATTACTGTATAAAATTCAGCAACCTGATATCCGGTAAAATTACTCAATCCTACATATCCGGCCTTTCCAGAGGAAATAAAGTTAGAAAGAGTCCTTGCTGTATCCCTGAAATCCACACTGTCAAATATGGTGTGCAGGAAATATATATCTATGTAATCTGTTCTCAGGTTTTTGAGGCTATTCCTTATTTCGTTGAGAAGTACTGTCCTGCTGAAGCCCTGCGTAAAGTCATTTATTTTTCCCCCGCCCTTGGTACTTATAACCAGCTCATTCCGGTATCCGCTAATAGCCTCTCCGATAATCTTCTCTGAGTCTCCGGATGAGTATAAATTTGCAGTGTCAATAAAATTTATTCCAAAATCTATAGCTTTTTTTATTATTTTCTTTGAGGCTTCAGGGTCTGCCATCCATTTGGCCTTTCCAAATGACATACCGCCAAGGCAGAGTTTTGAAACTCTTAAATCTGTATATCCCAATTTAGTATATTCCATAAATGTACAATTTTATTATGTATTTAAAGCTTCATAATACAAATATTATAATCCACTGTTGCATTATAGATTTATGATTTGTGATGATCTCGGGTACATGATTTTATACAGCAGATCGGGAAAATCTGTAAGTCTAACGCATCAGGAAACTGTAGATCTGTGTTTGAAGTCGCAGGAGGCTGGGATTGATCTTCCAAAATATATCATAAAAGAATTTATGAAAGATCTGAAACTGATTAAGTTCAGGTATGATTGACAGTAGATATTAATCATCTTTTTTCCGCCTGAAGATAACATTATTACGATAAAATTCCTGTATCTCTTTTCCGGCATAACCTAACTTAAAAAGTATCTCATCATTTCCCTCTCCCAGCCACGGTGGTGGTATCTTAACTTCTCCTGGAGTTCGTGACATCTTGAATGGTGTTCCGGCCAGTGTAATTTTTCCGTAATCGGTTTCCATGGACAGAACCATTTCCCGGAATTTTATCTGGCTATTATTTACTGCATCGCTAACCATGTTTACAGGTGCGCAGGGGATTCCATTTTTCACCAGTATGCTATAGGCTTCATATGTAGTTTTGTCTTTCAGCAAATTTTCAATTTCCTTTTCCAGCACATCCCTGTGAGATACCCTGCCAACGTTGGTTTTGAATTCTTTGCGTTCTATTAGTTCTGGCGAAATCGCACTGCAAAACTTCTCCCAGAGCCTGTCTGTTCCCACAGTTATTACTATATAACCATTCATTGTCCTGTACGCCTGGTAAGGAGCAATGCTTGAATGTGCAGAACCTAGCTTTTCAGGATTTTTTCCCGTGGAGAGGTATGAGAGCAGCTGATGTGTGAGAACGAGAAAATTTGAATCAAGCATTGACAGGTCTATATACTGCCCCTCGCCTGACTGTTTCCTGTTATACAGTGCGGCAAGAATAGAGACGGCGGCAAAGAGTGCAGTGGTGATATCCCCTATGGGAACCCCGAATTTTACAGGTGATGAATCCGGATTTCCGGTTATGCCAAGAAGGCCACTCATGGCCAGTATTGTAAGGTCATATCCCGGATAATCTTTCATGGGTCCGGTCTGGCCATATCCAGATATGCTGCAGTATATAATTTTTGGATTAATTGCTTTTGCCATCTCATAAGAAAAACCAAGTTTTTCCATAGTGCCTGGCCTGAAGTTTTCTACCAGTATGTCTGATTGTGCAATCAATCTCCGGAGTATTTCTTTACCATCCCAGGTTTTCAGGTCTATGGCAATGCTTTTTTTATTCCTGTTTGTGCTTATAAAATATGATGAAATACCATTCATATAGGGTGGTGCCCAGGATCTGGTCTGATCTCCATTTGGAGGCTCTACCTTTACCACATCTGCGCCGAGGTCTCCCAGAAGCATTGTGGCAAAGGGTCCTGACATAGCCTGGGTAATATCAAGTATTCTTATTCCCTTCAATGCGTTTTCCATTATAATTCAATGCCAGTATGTATTTATTATTTGCTGAAAATACAATAGGGTATAGATAATATTTATAATCCACGTGGCAATGTTTTTCCATGGCTGAAAAATTCATAGTTGTTGGAACAGGATGTTTCTGGTGCAGTGAGGCTATTTTTAAAATGATCAGGGGAGTTAACAGTGTTATTCCTGGCTACGCAGGAGGGCATGCTGATAATCCAACGTACAGGCAGGTGTGCACAGACAAAACCGGCCATGCTGAGGTTGTCAAGATTTTCTATGATCCTGATATCATTAGTTTTGAAAAGCTTCTTGAACTGTTTATGGCAACCCATGACCCTACATCATTGAACAGGCAGGGGAATGACATAGGGACACAGTACAGATCTATTATACTTTACAATGACGACGCTGAAGAAAAACTGATTAAAGACTTCCTCAAGGAGCAGCAGAAAAATTATAGAAAACCCATAGTAACAGAAGTTAAAAAATTGGACCGGTTCTATGAGGCAGAAGATTACCATCATGATTATTTTGCGAATAACCAGTCAAATCCCTATTGTGCCATGGTGATAAAGCCAGAAATAAACGATTTTGTAGTGAGATATGGAAATATGGTGAAAAGATAAATTATTTTTTCTATGTTCAAAAAGGTGTATTGGGGAACTGGGCTTTAGCTTTATACTGTCTGTTTTTCAGCACTTCCAGCGATGAATTAACCTTCTTTTTGTCTATGCCAAGATTCTGGGAAAATGACATGTCCACTATCTTTTTCCCGGTATTTACTATAATTATACCAACATTGGCATCATCCTTATTTACACCATCACTTTCACCATACTTATTAATAAAAACCTTTATATTCTCTATACTGGAACACAGGTCGTCAAGGCTTGTATTCAGCATTTCAAGAGGGACGCACATGGTATTCGATTTAAGGCCATGCCTTATATTATATGCCACGCAATTAGCCATGGTGGAATATTTTTCTGTGAAATATAATACTATGTTTTTGTTTGAAACTTCTTCCAATAAAATAAAAACTATTTGTTTAGAATGATTAATAATAATATTAATAAAGGTGCCAGTCAATATGCCCCTATGGATTACAGAGACAGGTATGTTGATGGCATGGGAAAATACATAGATGACATTACACTTGATGGTATGCTCTATATGAGTGTTTTCAGAAGCCCCTATGGGAAAGCCAGGATAAAGAACGTAAAGGGTGGGTTAAATGGCTCTGAATTGAAGCTGTTTTATAAATCATCCATGGGAGAAATGGCTTCCCTTGGTGGAGATTCTAATTCAGTATATTTAGAACCTGTATTTGCCATTGATGAAGTAAATTATGAAGGACAGGCTATTGCCGCAGTATTCGGAAAAACCAGGTATGAAAGTGAGGACCTTCTAAGTACAGTTTCTGTGGATTATGAACCAATGAAAGCGGTATCAAGTATAGACGAATCAATGAAGGCGTCACCTATACACAGTGGGACTAAGGACAATGTACTTGCAAAGGCCGATCTTGGAGAGGATTTTGACGAAAACGATGTGGACTTTGACCTCACACTTGAGGATACATTTTACAATGAAAGGATAATAGCAAATTCCATGGAAACAAGGGGGTGCATAGCTGATTATAGGGATTCAAAACTGACATTCTATGCTTCAACACAGTCAGTCCAGTCAGTCAAGGCAGGGCTTGTCCAGGCACTCAACCTTGAACCAGAGAATGTAAGAGTAATTCAGGCAGATACTGGGGGAGCCTTCGGGGTAAAGGGTTCCTTCTATCCTGAATATGTTATGGCGGCCTATGCATCCATGAAATATGGGAAGCCTGTGAAATGGATAGAGACCAGAAGCGAGCATCTGCAGGCAGCATATCCTGGACGTGGTGCCAGGGCTAAGATAAAAATTTATGCAAGGAATGACGGCAGAATAACAGGAATAAAGGGAGATATTTATGTTGATGCCGGTGCCTATGATGCGGGAACCGGAAGTTTTGCTTCCAGGTTTATAGCATACCAGATTACTGGACCTTATCATATTGAAAAGGCTTATATGCGCGCATATTCAATGCTGACAAATAAGGCGCCCATGGGTCCATACAGGGGAGCAGGGAGACCGGAGGCCGCATTCTTTATGGAAAGAATGATGGATCTTCTGGCGGACAGGCTCCAGATGGACATTTCAGAGGTACGGCTTGTAAATGCATCAACTGAACCTTTCACATCGCCCACAGGGCTAACGGTCAAAGAGGCTACCAGGCCTTTCCTGGAAAAGGCTCTTAAGGAAGTTGATTATAATAGGATATCAAGAGAGGAAAAAACTGGCATAGCATTCTTCGTTCTCATCCCAGCATCCAGGCCAGGAGAGAGTGCCAGAATAGATGTTTCAGAAGGAAAAATCATGGTTCAGCTAGGTGGGAATGTCCATGGACAGGGACATGAACTTTTTGTGAAAAATATTCTTGAGAATGACCTTCAGGTTGAGCAGGATCTCATATCACTGGAAAACGGTGATACTTCTGAAATGGAAAATGGGGTAGGAAGCTGGGGAAGCAGAACTGCAATAGCCGGGGCTTCAGCCCTTATGGCCGCTGCAAAAAAAATTAGGGATCAGGTTATACAAAAATTCGGGAAATACAGCCCTGAAAAATTGTTATCGGGAAATTACAGTGCATATGAATTTCTCAAAATAGATTACGATGTGAACTCAGTGAATTTCAACATGATTACTGCAGAAAGAATGAATAATGGGCTAGTAGCAATGAAGGACTGGTACTGTTACTATGATCTGGGACACGTGCTCAGCCCTGTAAACGTTGTAGCCCAGATAACAGGAGGTGCTCTTGAAGGTGTGGGGCAGATGTTTTCTGAGTCACTCAAATATTCTCCGGATGGGCAACTGATGACCACAAGCATTTCCAGTGCCGGGATTCTCGAAAGCGAATATGCTCCCAGATGCCATATCAAATGGGTTGAAAACGGATCTCCTGCACCAAATCAGGCAAAAGGGCTTGGTGAGGCACCTACAATAGGAACTCCAGCCGCACTTGCCAGGGCAGTAGAATTGATTACCAGGAACAGGGTAGTCAACACTCCCATTAGTCTGGAGGATATTGTTAATCTCTAATACTCCATATATTCTGGAATTTCTGCGGATGGTTGCCAGTAATTATTTTTATGTGTATTTCCAATCGGTTCATAAATCCCGTATTTTAAGGAATCATTGGACTCTCTTGCCTCACTGGAGAAATTTTTAATAGTAATTTTTATATACACGACACAGTTTTAAACTATGTCACGTTACAATATGTCTGTTACCTCATGAGGGGAAATTTGTTCCCTTAGGAACAACGAAGTAATTGATTGTGGGGCTTTGAAAAGATGAGAGAAAAGCAGAAGTTAGATCGGAGAGATGCACACACACATGGAAAATTAATCCTTATAAAAGGAGGAGAAAAAAAGATGGATATAAGCACAAAGAAGGTAAGAATAGTAAGATATGGCAGGGAATTGAGGATTACTACACAATTCCTCCCCACCCTTTTGCATGGTGTTTTCTCGGAGGGAGCAAGATGAAAATGGAATATAATGGTTTCACTGGAAGTTTTGATTCCAAGGGGGCATATCTTGAATATCTGGAGAAGGATGGAATAGACCTGATCAGAAAAAGCCCGGATGGCAACAGCACACATGGAGGGGCTGCCGTTTTATTTCCATTTGGAAACCGTGTGAGGAATGCCGAATATACATATGATAACAGGAATTACCAGCTTCCCCGTAATGATGGGAAAAATAGCATACATGGACTGGTCAGGGATCTCATATTTGATTCCATCGAAGGTGATAATTATATTGAGTTTTCAAGGCATTTACAGTCCGATTCATATCCAGGAGAAGCAGAAATAAAGATCAGATATGAATTCAGCGAGAATTCATTTGAAACAACTTTTTGTGTGAAATCACTCACTGGTAAGATCCCGGTAGAAATAGGTTTCCATCCATATTTCAGCATAGATGGGGCATATTCCATAGCATATTCTGGAACAATGAAAAAGTTAAATTATTCAGATAAATATTTTCCTGATGGCACTACTACCACTGTAAACTATAATGGAAAGGAAATTAATAATATGAAACTGGATAACTGCTTTTATCTCAATTCACCTATAAGCATGAGGGATAAAACACATTCTGTTACCATAATCAGGAAAAACATGCCGTATATTGTAATTTATAATGGTGAACATGCAGGAAATAATGCTGTAGCAATTGAACCAATGACAGGTGCCCCTGATGCATACCACAATGGAATTGGAATTCTATCTCTGGACAAGGGCAATGATTTCAAATGCGCATATTCCATAGAAGTTTCATAAAAGCTTTCATAGTATTTTCCACGAATATTTAAAATATAGCATATATTTATATCATTAATTAGATTGATTTATTGACAGAAATGAACAACATGGATTTAACTGGAAGAATCGCCCTTGTCACCGGTGCAAGTGGAGGAATAGGAAAGGCTATTGCTATCACTTTAGCATCTGCAGGAGCAGCAGTAGCTGTACATTATGGTCGCAATCAAACGGCGGCAGATGAGGTTGTCAGTGAAATTACTGAAAATAAAGGCAAGGCAAAGGCATTCAGTGCGGATGTTTCTGATCCGGATGCAGTGCAGAAAATGTTTCTTGAGATAGACTCATCTTTGGGCAGTGTTGACATCTTAGTGAATTCGGCAGGAATAGATGGAGTACGGTCACTCCTGGGAGAAGACAGAATAGAAGACTGGAAACGTGTAATATCAATAAATCTTTACGGACCATATTTCTGTTCCAGAATGGCTGTCCAGAGAATGGAAAAGAAACGTAGTGGGGTAATAATTAATATTACATCTGACCACGTAGACATACCATGGGAAGGATACAGCGCTTACTGCAGTTCAAAGGCAGGGCTTGATATGCTTACAAAAACGCTGGCCCAGGAAACTGCTGACAAAGGGATCAGAGTTATTTCAATTGCGCCAGGAGCAATAAAAACTGGAATAAATAAATCTGTGTGGGAAGATCCTGAAATGCTAAGGGATTTGGATAAAAAAATAGCCATGGGAGTTCCCGGAGAGTCCCAAGATGTTGCCAATGCGGTATTATTCGCTGCCAGTGACATGGCAAAGTACATGACCGGAACTACTATAGTTGTTGATGGTGGAATGCTGATATATCCGGATTTCAGGCATGGAGGATGAACCGTTTTAAAATATAAGGATATTTTTTAGAAATATTATCAATTTATTTAAAAAAAATAGAGTTTATAAAAAATTATTTGTTTCCGGCATTTGGGGATTTTCCAGATTCTGCAGCATTTTTCACATCTTTTAACTGGTTCTTCTCAAACATATCATTAATTTCTTCTACCGATTTGTTTTTCGTTTCCGGCATTATAAAGTAGAAGGTGATTACAGCCATTATTGAGAGTATTCCAAATACAGCCATTGTATATCCAAGCCCTATGTCAATATGCATAACAGGGAATAACTCTATAATTGCAAAATTAGAAATCCAGTCAACCACGGCTATGAGAGAGGCATACAGCCCCCTATACTGAGTTGGGAAATATTCTCCCTGTATTAACCACCCCGTTCCACCAACGCCGAAAGCAAAGAATACAATGAATCCTGCAAATCCTATGAGTAATCCTATTTCTATATGGGAAAGGTAGAGTACTGTCCCAAGTATATCAAAAAATGCCATGCCAGCATACCCAAGAAGTCCAAGAGACCGTCTACCGTAGGAGTCTATAAGCCTGAATCCTATAAGGGTTGCCAGTACGTTAATTATGGCCAGGATCGAAGATGCTTCAATACCAAAAACAGCATTGGAGAGATACGTGCCTGACGTAGAGCCAAATATATGAAGGTTTGCAATAACTGTGGGGCCATAATAGAAAGGAATATTTATACCGGTAATTTGCTGGAACATCATGAAAAGAGCAACTATGACAAAAGCTCTTTTTATTCCAGGGGTAGCCTTCATCTTTGTTTCCNNTTAAAACGTTTCAGTGAGGCTATTGCCTTGTCGTACTTTTCATGCAATATAAGCCATCTCGGGGATTCAGGCATGTAGAAGCGAAATACAAGGCCTATCAAAGATGGGATAGCCGCAACTCCTAAAAGTACCCTCCAATCTACTGTATATGCAAGCTGTGGGGCTATGAAAAACACACCCATCCCAACAAAGTATGCTCCAAGAATTCCCCAGGTAATCATCCATTGCTGCATAAGGGAAAGATGCCCCCTGCGATTCTTTGGGGCGTATTCTGCTATATAGGCTGTTGCAATTGCCGAATCTGCTCCGACTGCTAGGCCTATAAATGTTCTTGATACCAGAAGCATCACCAGATTGACTGATAAAGCCGAGAGCAGTGCACCTATTGTATATATGGCTGCATCGGTGATCAGGAGGAATTTTCTTCCGTATGTGTCAGTAAGCAATGCTGCTATCAATGCACCAGCTGCGGCTCCCAATGAAGCGCCAGCTATAAGGTAACCATATACAAAGGGGTCAGTTGTGGCAATGTTTTTGGCAAATGGTATAAATCCCAGATCTGTTCCTATATTTGATGTATCATATCCAAAGAGAAATCCCCCTATGGTTGCAAGCAATGTCACAGCCCAGTAAAATTTAGTGGTAATTTTGTCATTCAATTTGTTTAAAATGGGGTCCTGAGTTTCTATACTACTATTCTCCATAAATTGTTAGTTAATGCATGTATATAAAAATGTCTGACATTTTTTAAATGGTATTTATATTTTTTGCTCAGTAAAAATTCTGATTTTCAAATATTAATAAGAGTATATTATACCGTATTGGTAAGAGAAAATCTATATATAGTATAACATACTACATGGGCAATTTTCACCTAATAGCTTTATTGATATTAATAGATATTACGTTATATATTAATACATAAATGGAAGAATGCTGTATTTACAATAATAAAATTATTTTTATTGTTTTGCACCACGAATATATTATATATTTATAGTGCATTCTATTTTATGTCGGTAAATAATATAACAGTATGCCCCCATTGCAATGTAGAGATGGAGCTTAAGAATGCACCTTATGTACAAAACAGTGTAAATCTGGGAGAATTTGAAGCCTATGTATGCCCGAACTGCGGCAGGGTGTTTTATACGGATAAGGGGTACGAAGGAATTAATAAATTTTCAATGAAAAAGAAAAACTGAATAGACTTCCAATTTTTTATAGGGAATAATATAAGTATATCTGTAACTATATTATCGGGCTAAAAACTTTTATATATGCCATGAAAATAGAATATAGGTGTTGCTTTGATAGAAAAAATAGGAATAATCGGTGCCGGAGCTATGGGCTCATCTATTGCCGAGGTATTTGCATATAATGGTTACAGCGTGTACTTGAAAGACAAAAATTTGGACTATGTTAAACATGGTATTTTACACGCAAGGAAGGTGCTGGGTGATTTTCAGTCCTTTGTTGATTCTATGCCAGAGAGGGAAATAAATAGGATTGAGAAAAATGGAATAGAACTTACGGAGAAACAGAAGGATACAATAAAAAGGAATCTTGGCAAAAAAATTGATATAGATGAAATAATAAACAGGATACATCCTGTCGAAACCTATGAAGAACTTGCACAGTGTGGACTGGTTATAGAGGCGGTATTTGAAAAGCAGGAAATAAAGAACGATCTGTTTATAGAGGTGTCAAAGTATTTTGGTGAAGATACAATACTGGCATCGAACACATCATCATTGAGTATAACGGAAATGGCAGCCAACTACAAGTATCCTGAAAATAACATCATAATCCACTTTTTCAATCCACCATATACAATGCCTCTTGTTGAAATTGTCCCGGCCCTCCAGACATCGGATAAAACGGTAGAATCAGCCTACCACCTTATCTCTGGACTTAGGAATCACAGAGAAGCCATGGTTCCGGTAAAAGCAAAGGAAAGATCAGGGTTTATAGTTAACAGAATATTGATACAACTCATCAACGAGGCAATAAAAATTGTTGAGGAAGGAATAGCAGATGAGAAATCTGTTGATATTGGCATGAAAAAGGGTGCTGGATTCCCCATGGGCCCCTTTGAACTGGGAGATTATGTTGGATTAGACATAGTATACGATGTTTTAAAATCATTTAACAGGGCATATGGTGATGCATATATTCCCCCAGA
>DAUP01000044.1 GCA_002505185.1 Ferroplasmaceae archaeon UBA567
CTGCCATCAACACACCTATTATCACCTTCCTTTTATTCATAATGATATAAATGTATGAATATATATATATATATATTTCGATAACAATATTAATAAATAATTTAGCAATAAATAATATAGTTCCAGTGGTAATATGATAATAATTAATATAAAATTTTAAAGGACGGATGCCGCGACAACAAGATCGTCGTCACCCACGTTTATAAGCTTTACACCAGACGTGACACGGGACTGTATTTTTATTTCATCGGAATTCAACCTGATTGTCTTGTTGTTTCTCGTCACTATAAGAACTTCCTGTGAATCTCCAACAGGCAATGCTGTCACCAGTGATCCTGTTCTTTCATTTTCCTTAAAGATCAGGTTGCCTGATGAACCCCTATGATGTATTGAGAAATCTGTTATTATTGTCCTTTTCCCAATTCCGTTCTCGGTTATGCTCATAACAGTATCATTGTCATCAACAAGGAATGAGTTTATTACCTCTGCACCGTTGAGCCTCATAGACTTTACTCCCCTTGACGCCCTACCAGTAACAGAAACCTCATCGCTCAGGAATACCGCAGCCTTATTATTGCTAGCCGCAACAAATATCTTTGAGGGTTTTTCAAGATCCATAACAGATACAACCTCATCCTCTTCATCGAGCTTTATAATCTTCAAACCAGATTCCCTCATATCAAGTATTTCTTTTACAGGTGTTCTCTTAATGAAACCTTTCTTAGTTATTATTATAAGAAAACTCTGTGAGCTTTCTGGAGATTTCATGATCTGCTTGATTTTCTCATTTTCATTCATTTTTAGGAATGTAGCTCCAACACTTCCAAGAGATGTCCGGGATTTTTTCTCTATTGTATATGCTTTAGTCTTTAACACTCTTCCAGTATTTGTAAAGAAATATATCATATCATGGGACATACAGGAAAGTATGCTCCGGACTGTATCTTCCTTCCTGGTGGCAGTAATGATGCCCTTTCCACCTCTTTTCTGAACGTTGTATTCTTCTGAGGATACCCTTTTCAACAGTCCATTTTCACTCAGGATCATTATTGATTCCTCATTGGGAATGAGATCCTCATCATTGCGCTCATTGATATCTCTGTTGAGAATCTTTGTTCTCCTGTCATCTCCGAACTGCTTTTTAATTTCCAGAGTTTCCTGCTTTAAAACATCCCGTCTAGCTGATTCATTTCTTATTATCTCATTCAGCCTTGTTATATTTTCCTTGATATTGATTAATTCGTCCTTTATTTTTCTTATTTCAAGGCCTGTAAGGCGTTGCAATCTCATATCCAGTATAGCGATTGCCTGTTTCTCTGAAAGAGATAATTGGGACATCAGTGAATTTTTAGCTATTTCACCGGTATCGGATGACCTGATTATTTTGATCACAAGATCTATATTTTCAAGGGCAATTACCAATCCGGAAAGTATGTGTTCTCTATCCATCAGCTTGTTTACTTCAAATACAGAACGTTTCTTTATAATTTCAAGCCTAAAATTAATAAAGCCCAGAATCATCTCATCCAGTGCCATTACCTTTGGTTCATTATTCAGTAGAAGAAGGTTGTTGACCCCAATTGTGGTTTCCAGTGGTGTGTGTTCATATAGTTGGTTTATAGTTAGAGCTTTACTTTCATCATTTTTTACCTTTATTACAATTCTTATGCCGTGCCTGTCGCTTTCATCCCTTATATCGGATATGTTGTTTATTATTCCATTCTTGACCTGTTCTGCAACATTCTGTATGTACAGAGCCTTGTTAACTCCATATGGTAGGGTTTTTATTATTATTTTTTTCTTTTCTTCGTCATCTATTTCCCCCTGGCAGAATACCTTTCCACGGCCTGTTCTATATATATTGAGCAAATCCGTATTCCTGTAAAGGACTCCCCCTCCTGGAAAATCAGGGCCCTTGACAAATTTAAGCAAGTCTTCTACACTGCATTCTGGATGATCTATTCCATACATTATGGCATCCGAGATTTCAGACAAGTTGTGTGGAACCATATTAGTAGCCATTCCTACGGCTATTCCAGATGTACCATTTATCAGGAGCTGTGGTATCCTTGAGGGGAAATACACGGGCTCATCAAGAGAGCCGTCAAAGTTGGGGCTGAATGCAACCGTTTCCTTTTCTATGTCCCTTACCATTTCCTCGGCCATTCTACCAAGCCTGGCTTCCGTATATCTCATAGCTGCTGGGGCATCTCCATCTATGGATCCGAAATTTCCCTGCCCGTCTATAAGCGGGTAACGTAACGAGAAATCCTGTGCCATTCTGGCTAGTGCTTCATATATAGAAGAGTCTCCATGGGGATGGTATTTACCCATGGTTTCTCCAATAATACGTGCAGATTTTTTATATGGTTTCTCATGGGTAACCCCAAGTTCGTACATAGAATATATAATTCTCCTTTGCACTGGCTTTAGACCATCCCTAAAATCAGGAATTGCTCTGCTAACTATTACACTCATCGCATAATCGAGATACGATGTTTTAATTTCTTCTTCAATTGGCCTTAATAACATTTATTCCACCTATATGTCAAGATTCTGAACATATTTTGCATTTTCCTCTATGAATTTCCTTCTTGGCTCCACTTTTTCCCCCATAAGTATATTGAAAAGCTGGTCGGCATATAATGCATCCTCAATACTTACCTGGACCAGTTTTCTGGTTTCCGGGTTCATTGTGGTTTCCCAGAGCTGTTCTGGATTCATTTCCCCAAGACCTTTGAAACGTTGTATTACCACATTCTTTCCCATTTTTGCCACTGCCTTGTCTTTTTCATCCTCGCTGAAAACATACACAATATCATTTCCTTTCTGTACCCTAAACAGTGGTGGCTGGGCAAAATACACATGCCCTCCCTGAATCAATTCGTTCATAAACCTGTAAAAGAATGTGAGAAGGAGCGTTCTTATGTGGGCACCGTCTACATCGGCATCTGTCATTATGATTATCTTTCCGTAACGGAGATTTTTAATATCAAACTTATCCTTTATATTGGTTCCTATTGCGGTAATGAGATTCTTGATTTCCTCATTTTCAAGTGCTTTATTATCATTTGACTTTTCAACATTCAATATTTTTCCCCTTAAGGGAAGGATGGCCTGATATTCCCTGTTTCTAGCCTGCTTTGCAGAACCACCGGCAGAATCTCCTTCCACTATATATACCTCAGTCCTTTCAGAGTCATTGGACGAACAATCCGCCAATTTTCCCGGCAACGTGCTGCCTTCCAAAGCAGTCTTTCTCCTTACAAGCTCCTTCGCCTTTCTGGATGCTTCCCTTGCCGCCGCAGCTGCTAGAACTCTTTTTATTATTGTATCAGCAATGGGAGGATATGATTCAAAATAATCCTTGAGATATTTCTCGACAATTGATGATACAATGCTTTTCACTGCAGAATTGCCAAGTTTTTCCTTTGTTTGCCCCTCAAACTGTGGATTGAACATTTTAACGTGTAATACAGCAGTAAGGCCTTCCCTGGTATCATCTCCAGTCAGTGCACTTACACCTTTTATCAGATTTTTTGACTTGGCATATTCGATCACGGCTCTGGAAATTCCCGTATGGAATCCGGTCATATGGGTACCGCCCTCTGGTGTCTTTATATTGTTAACAAAACTTTCCTCGGTTCCGCTTACTCCATCGATGTATTGTAATGCAAATTCGACGACGTATTCTTTATATTCCTCATGGCAGTAAATAGGTTCTCTGTTTACAACTTCCTTTCCCTGATCAAGAAATTGAACGTACTCTGTCAGTCCGCCATCAAAATGGAATTTTTCGTGTTTTCCCGATCTTAAATCCGTAAGTTCTATTGTTATGTTGGAATTAAGGAAAGCTAAGTCCATTATTCGTTGTGAAATAACCTGATATGAAAAATCAATTGTATCAAAAATGGTCGAATCGGGGTAGAACTTTATAATTGTCCCATGTTCCGGATATTTCATATCTATATCCCTAATTTCCGGATCCATAGATTTTTCAGATACATCCATCGTCTTTAGGCCAGTAGCTGGAATTCCCTGCTTGAATTTCTCATAGTAAATCTTATCCCCTTTTTTTATAAGGGCAATTAAGTACTCGGACAATGCGTTGACAACGTGGACACCAACGCCATGCAAACCACCTGTTACTTTATATACTTTCTTGTCAAACTTTGCTCCACTGTGAAGCTCTGTCATAACTATTTCAAGGCCAGGCCTATTATACTTGGGGTGGATATCAACTGGTATTCCCCTCCCATCATCTTCGATGGATATGGATCCGTCTTTATATATTACTATATTTATATCGGA
>DAUP01000065.1 GCA_002505185.1 Ferroplasmaceae archaeon UBA567
AATATTTCTATTATGGAAATGGCTATTTAAACATATATAATTAATATATCTAAATAGTTATTAGTTTTACTGCTTTATAAATAGTATATATTTTTTCATATCGAGCATATGCCTGATCCATCCTGAAATGTTGGTATATACAAAGATAAATAAAAAATACATTTACTCTATTTCCAGTAAAACTAAGCATTTTAGATTTTTCGAGTAACTCCCGTGTTTCAGTGCACACATAGTTGTTCGATAGACTTTTGATATTATAGATTAACATGGGGCCATTTATTAGCTATCAATAATAATTATTCCATCCTAACCTTTAAACTATTACTGCTTTTCTGTCATGTGGTTTCTTTTTTATTCCAAGTGTTAAGAGGTTTTTATTTACATTCTTTCCTGCATTATATATTATTATGCTATCTTCGGATGGCTTAATCAATGCATAAATATCAGTAATCAAGATTTCCCTTTCTGTTGCAGATAATTCACAGATAAATATGGAATATTGAAGATGTGTACCGTAGCCAAGTAGGTAATTATGCACTTTGTTTAACCTCTTATTATCAGTAATATCATAGGCTATTATATAATAATTCCTCATTTATTTACCTCGTATACATAGGAGTATATTGCTGAATCTCGCCATTTATATGCCTTGCAAGCAAACGTGCCTGTACTTCCATTGTACGCCTGTAACTGATTGTGTAACCGAATACCGGGTGCTGTATCAACGTATCCATTCTATTTTCATAGGCATTTAGAATTTTATTTTTAGCATTATTTTTAATAAACACTCCGTATTTTGTCACCTCAAAATCACCAGTATCAACTATGTTTTTATTAACCAGCGATAATACCAGGGAATCCACTACTATAGGCCTGTATTCCTCCATTAAGTCAAGCGCCAGTGATGGTTTGCCATATTTCATTTTGTGGTAAAACCCGATGTATGGATCCATGCCAACCGATATAATAGATACAACTATGTCTTTCAACAGTATAGAATAGAGGTATGATAATAATGAATTTACAGGGTCCCTTGGTGGCCGCCTGTTCCTGCTCTCTATATCAAAACCAATATTGCCTTTCAATAATTTATAAAATTCAGAAAAATATACACGTGCCGCGTTGCCTTCAATGCCGAGCAATTCAATTTCAGTTTTAGCCTGAAGTGCATCCTGTAATGACTCCTTTAAGATATCCAGCGAAATTGACTTTTTATTTTCTAAATTTCTCCGTATAATTGTTCTTGAATTCTTTATTTTATAGGAAACAATATTCCTTGCTATAAGGAGGCTCTTAACATCATCAGCCGCAGTTCTATACTGGTTTAACCTCAATGCTGAGTTTTTATTATAATTCCCCTGGGTAATGCCATAGTACCAGCCAGATAAGCTATAGTACAGAACAGGTATTTCCCTCTGCAGCAGTTCATGTACCAGTTGTGTGCTTATCTGTATATTCCCGAATAAAGATAAATTTGATATTTCTATAAGGTTTACCTCTGTTTTTGTCCCGTCCCTTGTGGTAATAATTAATCTGTTATTTTTCTTTGAAATGTATGAACCCTGTTCCTTTACATATACAGGATATTTATCATCCCTAGCAGGGTATAGTCTACGTATTTCTTCTAAGTTCTTTCCAGAATATAGGTATGTTTCATCAGGCAAGCAAATGCCTGAAAGGGAACATCCAATGCATTTTGGGCTATCCTCCAGGGGGTCAGGTATTTTGCCAGCTTCAACTAACTGTTTCATTTCGTTTATTATTGAAACTGTCCTGGCTATAGCTTCACCGGAAATAGTGATTTTTATTCTCTTCTTAGTTTTAAAATAATACACATAACCATATGTACATTTATAACCATTGTCAAGTAAAAGCATTGCCTGGGCAACGGTCTGGTAAGTATCATTTTCCCAGGGCAATCCGTTTTTCTGTTCATTTCCACTTTTATATTCATTCGGGATATACAACCCATCCTCGGAAGTTATAAGGTCAAATTTTCCTGTTATGCCATATTTTTCGCTGGACATTGTAACCGAGGTAGCATGCAGGTTTTTTGATGACTCATTTATTTCGTCTTTTTTATCCACATTTCTGTGTAAAAACCTTCCATGTATTGTATCTTCTGAATCTATAAAGATATTGTCAACGTATTCGTACCAGAACAATCTCCTGCAATATAAATATTCATTTAGCATTCTCAGTGGGATGAGATCCTCACTCACTATCATCACCGGCAGGCATGAACAGGCCGAGTCCGTAATGCGCGTTGGAACCAATGGCAAATGGCCCTGAGATTTCATTTTTGAATATTAGTTTAAAGCCATACGCACCGTTTTCTGGCTCATCTTTCCTTGACCTCCTGTAATTTAACCAGTAATACTTCCTGCTATTCCTTTTAACATATTCTATAACTTCAACTTTTTCTAATTCGATATTGCCAGATAACATACCATGGAATTTAAGCTCCTTAACCAGTTCATTGTACATCCACTGGTAGAAAGTTCCCTTATTTTTTTTATAATGGCGTGAAAAAACAACAGGAGTAGCTGAAATCCAGTATCGTGTTTGTGGAAAATTTCTTAAATAATTATTATCGCTGTAATACCCAACCGGGGTCAACTGGATTTTCCTTTTTTCCATATAAAGCGCATGTATACTCTCGATTACTCTAATTTCATCGGCATTGAGGTTTTCATTTCCCTTGAGCAATACATGATCTATTTTTCCATCCTTATCTAAGTCAAGTGGCAAAATATATATATGCCTGTGCCCCTTTAAAACTGTGCCATCATTCTTTCTTCCCGAGAATTTTTCGAAATTATGCCCATACAATTTTATACCCTTTGATATTAACAACTTATGAATTTTATCAGATATTATCAACGTATCATAAATGGAGGGCAAATAAACTGAATTAAGTTCGTATATCACGCTTTTTAAATGACTTTCCTCATGATTTCTTATTCGTTTTCCGCTATCTATTGGGCCAGTGAAATCATACCGTACAATAGCCATTGTTCTGGGCAAATTGCTTTTTACTGTACTACTGGTCAATTGTTCCATATCTTTCAACCAGTTTATATCTACTTTTGTGGATACTGGAACGTAAAAACTCCCATTTTCAGATGGCATAAAATTACATTTTACCTCTTCGTCAGTTAAAGACATTGATACCCATGACTCGCTTCTCCCGAGGAAATTTATTCCATTTAAAATTTTATTTAATATTGCACGGCTTTCCTCATCAATATCTATATTGTAAACAATGTAAAGCGGGCCATTAACGTATATGAAAGGATTGTAAATAAGTGACGATTCTGATAAGGCTATATTTGTACTGGTTTTCGTATTCATAAAGCTAACTGTGTATGATGATGTGTATTCTGGGATTTTATAGCATGGCGTGGTTTCAGTCAATATTGAAAAAACCCTGGCAACCTGTTCCTCACTGTAATCAGTTCTGCGGATCCATGAATCTATCATTGCCCGGTATAACCGGTAAATAGAGGGAGGCCACTCCGGTATATTTTCATTTACATTGTTTTCCCAGGGAGTTGCGCTATACCTGTTTGATTCAAATTTGATTTTAATCGTTATCATTGTCATCGTCATTATCAGATATTTCTTGACTTTCTTTATTGCCGTTTTTGTCCTTTTTATCCTTTTTCGGTGTGTAAGTGGCCTCGGTCGTAATTTCATAAGGGGAACCAGCGAATAAGTTCTTATTTTTACATTCTTCTATTAACTTCCTTACGCGACCTAAATAGTATGAACTGCCATTAATTTGATAGTCAGAATTTGTTGCGGTTAATGTGCCATTAACTGTTAAATCACAGGCAGTCCTTAGTCTTAATCCACTCTCACAGAAACGTGTAATTTTATACATGGCCAGGTTTAATAATAATAGTTCCGCGGACTCATCAAGGCGATAACTTTTAAGCAAATTTACATCTATATTAAAATAAGCTTTTATTGAATCTGCCACATACTCTGTTCTTTGATAGGGCACATTGCCATAAACGTTTTTGGTATCTCCTTCCAGTTTAATAGTGCCACTGGGATCAAATGAATTGAATTTAGTTCCGCCTGATTCTGCTTCCTTTACATTCATAGCCTCAATAAACG
Organism: Ferroplasmaceae archaeon UBA567; assembly: GCA_002505185.1. Lineage (GTDB taxonomy): Archaea > Thermoplasmatota > Thermoplasmata > Thermoplasmatales > Thermoplasmataceae > Ferroplasma. Next base: position 4,126 of record DAUP01000065.1, read on the forward strand.
CGCTTAAAATTCTCGGAAACTTAACCCTCCCATCCTGGAAATTTGAAAGGAATGTGCCGTGTATAAGGGAATTAACGTCATAATAAAAGACAGCCTCCGAGGTTTTGTGCCAGTCAAGGTGTTTTCCTTTCCCATCATACCCGGAACGTTTGCCAAATTCATCCTTAAATTGTGGATTTTTAATAATAAAAGGGGAATTTAGCCTGTGCGCCTCTACCAGTGAACTTGTATCAATTTCCATTGCCTCTGTATCTTTGCTTTTCTTAACCTTGATATGGGCCAGAACATAAGATAGACCATTAAGATCCTCATTAAGATACGGACCCTCATCTTTTAAACAGATTTTCTCTAATCTATTTGCCATGGATTGTGGCGATTCCACTAATATGTTCCTATCTCCCTTTGGTGTTTCATACACTGCTGCCCCGAGATTTGGAAAACCAGTAGGTTGAAATCTGTCACCCTGTATTGGTTTTAGCTCAATTTCCATCAATAACTTATCCTGTAACCCATTAAAATCTGTTTCTGTAGCCAAATTAAACACTCTCCTTTATATTTTTAAGTACTAAGTTTTCCAGTTTCATATAACACACCGGTATCAGTAAAGCCGCTGCGAGTTTTATTCCATTGAGCCCACTGAATAAATCCTGGTATATTATATTAATATTCCTGCTCCGTATTTTATTAAAAGCAGTCATATAGGCATTTTCTACATTATTACCCTTCAATATGCCTATAATCCGGGAATCCCCTTTCAATTCTATATTTTCGTCATTTACTTTTATTTTATTATCAATATATAATAATTTTATTGTTGCATATTCACTGTATATTCTTCCATCAATAGCCTGGTCTATTATTTTTTTATCATATGCATATCCCTCCCAATTGATCCACATCAACCCGTAAATGAGATTCTCTAATGTGTCCGCATCAATCTTTCCATCAATTAACAGTGTTGCGTATTCCGGTTTTATTTTAATTTTTGATCTCAGTGGAAAATCATCTTCATTTTTAAGGAACATTCTGTAAAGCACACTGGAAATTTTTGCATATATGGTGGACCCATTCCAGGAGTAATCATTCACCGAATCGTTCCAGCTCCATTTTTTGTTTTTGTCAATAGATACCGGTTCCAGATACTTCCGTATCTGGTCGATAGATGATATTGCACCTGCAATAACAAACTCCTTAGATGGGTTTCTGCCCATATCTAGCCATTTTAAGCTAAGCCCCCTTATTAGTGGAATCGATTCGTTATTATGGCTGATTCTTGATAGATATCTTTCCATTTTACCTATACTAATAAATAATTTTTCAATCCCTATAGAAATCCCATGTATAAGCATATCAAATAATGCGCTATCTATGTTTGACCTTAGTTCCAGAAGGCTCTTTGGGGGATTATCTGCACCATATATATACCTATCAATACGGCTAAGCAAGGGATTTATCTCTTTAATTGTTTCTATGCCTTCAAGATAATTGGTATCATAACTTCCGTTAGATGCTGCAACGTATCCTGCCTGGCCACGTGTATTCAACAATACAAATCGAGCGAATTTATTAATCCCACGATCTACCCCGTAACTTTTAATTGCCTGGATAAATTCAATGCCTTTTGACACAGGAGAGTTCCCAATTTCCACCCTTCCATTTTCAAACATTTTTTTAATTTCGTCCAGATACGCGGGGTTTTTCCACAGAGGTGCCCATATTTCGTATACTCTTTCGTTTCCCATGTCTACGTGTATGCTCGCTTCAACTGTAAAAGGAGATCTGACAAAGGCTGAATTAAACTGTGACTTCTTTCCCAATCCTGTAGCAAAGAATAAAAGTCCATGGATCAAAAATACAAAATCCCACGGGTTAGCCCTGAAATCCTTATTTTCAAAGCCAAAACCTTCATTATACCCGCCTGCCCTGCCTGGAATAAATTTACCCACCTTCATTTTAATTAATTCATCTGTGTATGTGTTGAAAATTGAATTTTTCAGTAACCCTGTAATATATTCTTTGCGTTTGTGCAGATTAGTGAAGATATTATTAATATTGTCCATATATGCATTGGAATAATCGAAGTTCCCCTCATTCCCCCCATTTGTCAGGATTTTTGTGATAAACAAATCGTCATTCCATGTTATCAGTGCAGTATCTATCCATTTAACAGTCTCGGCAGGCAGGTAATTTCTGCATTCCCTTACTATATCCAATTTATTCTTCTTAGGATCGATCTTTTTAATGCCAAGCCTATGCATTATCTCCTGTGTTTGCCTGATTACATTTTTATAGGTCTCTAACCGCGGTTCGTCTAATTTAAGTAAATTATTTAATTCTGGCTTGGGGTTAACAAACCCTCCCCCATTGTTCCACGGAGATACTACAGGTAATGGCTCATATTCTTCAATGAAAAAATTCATTATATCCTCCTCTGATTCCAATGGAAGAATAATATTGAATTCGTCGTTTTCCCAGTAACCCCTTGTATCGCTATATTTTTTTGAAAGTATATCAAACAATCCAAGGGCCTTTAGATATGATCCCAAAGAATTGGTAGTGCAACCTTTGAATGTGTATGTTTTCATAAATTACCACTTGCCCGCTGATCTGCAGCTCTTACAATTGTTTCCATATATGCCAACCTGAATATACCATATTTTTTATATAGAGATATAACCATATGAATCCAGCTCTCTTTATCAACACTGCCTATTTGCATTAAGGACATGTCAAGCTCTGTTTGATTTATATCAATTCCATTTAAATTGAAGGGTTTTATTATATCCTTATCCCACACCCCTTTTGCGAATATCCTATTATTTCCCGGAATATATTCTCCAGCTATTGATGATATTGACAGCCTCACTTTTCCATGGTGTGCAGCTGCAAGATACGCAACTTCGTTGCTTTCTCCGTTCTGCAATGCCAATAATCCAGAAACAAGTTCATGCCTGAAATATTTCCTTAATTTTAAATCGGGATCATATCTCGCCGGCATTTCTCTTCTCCATTTATTATCAGGAGCTTTAGCGTATATTTCATTCTCATTTTCATTTTTAATAATTTTTGCCTGGAAAGCATCGTGGGATTTTCCTGCATCATGCCACTGGGCACCACCGATTATATTGTCAATTATGTTTTTATCAAATACTAGTTTTCTTGAGTTTATTTGTGCCAATATATAATTGCATTTTTCAACTACCTGCTGTGTATGCAAATTAAGTGTCATATAATTTTGAATAGAATTCTCGTCTGCAGAATAGGAATCTGAACTTTTACTGTGTTTCTCACCTTTTATTTCTTCTACATGCCCTTTAAAATCATTGTCATAACCTTTCTCGATAGTATATCCACCACTGTTGCTATCGATTAGAAGAATTGTGCCAGGGATAATGGTATTTTTATTTTTTATTGGTTCCCAGTTGCCTTCAAGGAAGTTGTACCTGAACAAGGTGAATTTAGAATTTTTAATATCGGTAATGCTAGCCTGGCATAGTTCATCGGCATCTGCCAGTGGCTGGACCTTAAGATCTTTATTTTTCAATTCTCTCCAGAATACAAAAACATTTGATGAAGTTGAATCCCGGACAAATATGGAGATATCCATGTCCTGCCCCGATATGTCAGGAGAGGTGTCGAATAGCTCTATTATATCGCTATCCCTCAAAAAAGTGGCCGGATTGTGCGGTACAATATTTTTTTTATTTAGTGTATCAATAATTTCCGGTGTTAGTTGCTGATTATCAAATTCATTTAAAATTTTAATAGAATTTTTAATATCTTCATCGTCGTACGGACTTTTTATTTCCTTTTTATCATTAAAGATTTTTCCATGTTCGAATATAATTATCTTGCCATCGCCATATTCCCCGGATCTATTGCATCTTCCAAACCTTTGAATAAGAGATGATAAGGGTGCGACTTCTGTATACATTAATTCACAGGAAATATCCATGCCAGCTTCAATAACCTGTGTGGATATTATAATGCTGCTTTTGTTCTGGTTATTCAATTCCATAGCCCTTTTTATTTTTTTATCTTTATCAGGCCTTCTAAAATGGGAATGTAAGAGTACAATACTATCAGGATCATAATTATCCTTTAATTTGTCATATAAACTAATGGCACTTTTCACATTATTTACTATAACTATAATTTTATGCTCTTTATTGTTTGTTATATCTTTTACAAGATTGTCTAGAGATTTAAAATTATTAATTTTAATGGATTTTTTTGCATTTATAATTTTTTTAATATTGTCATTTTCATAGTCTAGACTGGACAATTTAGCTATTTTATTTGCATCTACACTGAAATCAACTGTTTGCAAGGCATTCCCGACAGTTGCACTCATCCATATACTTCCATTAGTACCAAAAGTTCCATACTTTTCCCTAAAAGATTGCAGTTGCATAGTGGTGTTTAACCCATTCCCCATTAATTGTGTTTCATCCATAACCCACAGGGCATCATTATTTAGAAGTGAGAATTGGATAGGCCACCGGTATTTGCTCATTCCATATCCTCTGTTCAGTGCACGTGAAATAAGCATATCCTGGGTTCCTACTATTATACAATTATCCTCAGGATAAATATCCCAGTTGTGAGTAGTTTCACCGCCCATTATGGTTACTACTTTTATTTTATCGCATTCAATGTTCTTTAGCCATAAGTTTATATTATCCCTGACCTGTTCGACAATAGAACGCATAGGCAGGCAATAGACAAGGCGTTGTGGAACATCATTCCTATTATTCTGCAACAATTTCCATATCCATGCAATAACTATAGATGAAGTTTTTCCAGTACCAGTGGGAACTTCAAGTACCTGAGGAAAATCTTTATTCTCCGCAATATTTATCTGGTATGGATACGGGTCAAAAGATGTTGCCTTTTTAAAAAATTCAGAGTAGGTAGTATAATGCATCTTAAGATTATTATTTATAAGTTGTATTTAAATCTGTTGAATTTACGTAGGAACTGGAGTAGTTCATAAACATATATTTGCCTCTATAAGGGGAAATTCTAAAATGAACATATCAAGACATGAAATACTCTTTTAAGAACTATTAAT
>DAUP01000104.1:0-447 GCA_002505185.1 Ferroplasmaceae archaeon UBA567
CTTGACAGGGAATTAAAGGAAATACTATTTTCGAAGAAAGAACTGAAGGAACTGGGAGATTAAATAAATTTAGCGAACCTATTTATTTTTAATTTGCATCAGATTTAAATTATGTATGAAAATAAAATTTCTGGGTCAACCGTTATCATCGACGGAAGCAATGTTGCTCTCTACGGCCTTAAAAACTCACAAAAGAAGAAGGCAGTTTTGAACAATATACTGGAAGTCATTAATAAATTGAAGGCATTAAAGGCTTCTGAAATAATAACAATATGTGATGCAAATATAAGGTATCTTATAGATGATACGGAAAAATTCAATCAGATGGTGGCAAATAGGACACTTATTATTTCTCCTTCAGGAATAAAGGCTGACACATTCATTCTAGACTACGCCAGAGAAAAAAACTGTCTCATAGTATCCAATGACAAATTCAGGGATTATAGG
>DAUP01000104.1:543-6090 GCA_002505185.1 Ferroplasmaceae archaeon UBA567
ATGTTCAATAAATAACCATTATGATCGGGGGTATTTTCACCATAAGAGGTGAATCATAATGGAGGTAGGAATTAAAGATCAAAGGATAACAAATTCAATTTTGGAGGCCGAAGGGATATATTTTTCATATGACAACGGCTATGATGTATTTGAAAATATAAACATAGAGGCTGGGCAGGGAAAGTTTATTGCTATTATTGGTCCGTCAGGAATAGGGAAATCAACCCTTTTGAGGATTCTGGGAGGATTTCTGAAACCGGATAGGGGAACTGTCAGACTGCTTGGCAAACCACTCTATGAACCCATACCCGAGGTTGCATTGATTCATCAGTCTATAGTTACATTTCCATGGATGAACGCAAAAGAAAATGTAATGCTGTCAATGAAAACAAAGGACATGTCAAAGAATGAGATGGTAGAAAAAGCCAAGGAATCCCTATCCAGAGTGGGCCTGGATGGCTTTGAGGATCTGTATCCCAAGGAAATGAGTGGAGGAATGCGCCAGAGAGTTGCAATAGCAAGGGCATTTGCAGCAGATCCATATGTTTTTCTTATGGACGAGCCATTTGCACATCTCGATGAGCTCACAGCAGAAGGTCTCAGACAGGATATATACAATATACTTTTTAGCGGTGAAACACCATTAAAATCTGTTATAATGGTTTCCCATAACCTTACAGAGGTACTTGAGCTGGCAGATGAAATATACATCCTTAACAATATACCTGCAACAGTTGTTGGGAAAGTAGAGGTCACCATGGCCCGGCCTAGAAATCCCAGAAGTGATGAATTTAATGCTAATTTAGATATGCTTTACAGCTATCTGACGCCACCGAGGAAGAAGAAATGAGGTGTAATTATGGATGCAATAATATTAATAATATTGGCTGTACTTGCTACGGCAGGGCGGGTAATAGGGCTCATAATACTTTCCATTATTACTGGATGGTTCCTTGCCTATGCCTCAATAAAATCAAAATTCTTTGAGAATACATATATAATTCTTATTGAAATATTCGAATCAGTTCCGGTCATTACGTTTTTTCCTATAGTTCTTGTAATATTTATAGCAAGAATAGGTGGAACGCTAGGGGTTGAACTGGCGGCAGATTTTCTTGTCTTTACTGCGGTGGTTTGGAATATATGGATGGGAGAATATCAGGCTTTTAAAACAGTTCCAAGGGAAATGGTTGAGGTTGTTGGAAATTCCGGATTCGGTTTATTCTCCAAACTGAGATATCTTTACATACCATTTTCTGTCCCGAGGATTACTGCAAATCTGTTCCCCAGCGTTTCCGATGGTTTTTTCTATATAACTGTCAGCGAGGTTTTTGAGGTCGGTGTCCATACATACCAGTCATTCGGAATAGGTTCAGTTCTAGACACATTTGTGGCCAATGCAGAGCTTTTCAATATAGAAATGGCACTGCTTATCTTGGGAATAGTAATAGTAGCAATAGTAATCGTATTAAGGGAATTCAGCAAATATGCAGTGGGGAGATATACTCTTGATACAGATGCCCCTGTAATGAAGCGTGGAAGACTGAATATAAGAGAAACGGCAAGGGTTTTTGCCGTACTTTCAAAAAATCCCTTTACAAGGCTGGCCAGGTATTATAAATACAGGGAAGGGGACAAACATCAGGAAACATATGAAAAGAAGGAAAAGAAACAGAGACAATATAAGTATATATTCGCAACAATAGGCATAATAATACTTGCTGTAATACTCTACGAAGCAGTTTCCTTAATAATATCAGTTAAACCTGCTGAATGGGGAGTACTTTTCAGCAAAACACCATTCCTGCTTACTGGGCTTGGATATGATTACCTCAGGGTTGGTTTAATACTTCTAGCGTCCATGATAATAGCAATATTCCTTGGGTACTATCTTGCAGTAAACAGAAGGGCAGAGAAATATGCAATACCTGTTATACAGTCCCTGAGTGCTTACCCTGCACCCATATATTTTCCATTCCTGTTCATACTTACCGAACCGTTCATGCTGAGCATATTTGGAGGTTTTACCAATGAAATCTACGTTCTGTCTCTCGGTTTTGTGAGTACCTTCTATTATGTTTTCTATGCATTCTGGATGGGTATAAAGGCCATGCCTGCAGAATACTGGGAAATTACAAAAAATCTCAAGCTAGGATATTTCCGGAAGATGAGAAAGGTAGTGATACCCTCTACATTTCCCTATCTTATAAGCGGAATATCATCTACAATAAACAGTGCATGGGGTGGACTTATGATAGGGGAATACTGGCCGGATATATATGGCACACACTCACTTTCCATTCATACGGGCTTAATGAAAACTATAGATATTGCCACTGCAAATGGGGATATAGCGGTGGCTGCATGGGGCTCCCTTATATTCGGAATAATAGTAGCTATTTACTCTGTACTGTTCACAAGAAAAATGATGGATCTTGCCCAGAAAAAATACGTTGCAGAGGAAGGGATATATGCAGCCTAGGAAAAATAAATTTTTCTTTAAATCATTAATTTTGGAAAATCAAAAATATGTTCAAAAACATTAACATTATAAATATAGTTTATATATACACTCTATGGATGTAATAGACCCTGATGCGAGGATAGCCGACCTGCTGGGATTGCTTTATGTACTTAACAATATATTTGAAGGAAAAACTGACCTATATCAACTGGAAAAGGAAATGGAGGTTGACCTGGACGATTTAATGCCAATAGTTTACACCGCAGCCAATCTTGGCCTGGTGAATGCAGAATCAGGGGACATATCAATGGCGGAGAAGGGAATAGAATACATAAAATCCGGGATGAATCAAAGAAAGCAGATTATAAGGGAGTCACTAAAGAATATTGAACCATTTAAAACTGCCCTTGCTATGAGGTCATTTAACCTCGAGGATATAATAGACAAACTAAAGGAAAACAATGTACCAACATTCAACAATCCTGATGGAAACCATGACCTTGAAGTAATACTTATTGAATGGGGAATTTATTCACGGTTACTGAAAAAAACAGATGAAGGTTTTGAGGTAATTTCATAGGTAGTCAGGAACTATTCTGGCAACCATCTTGACAATGTTTCTTGCCCCCTCTGAAATCTCAAAATCTGTGGCCGACCCGTGTATCATCCCTATACCTCTTATTCCAACGGCTTTTACTCCTGCCTGCCTGAGTTTTTTAACATATGTTTCCTCCGGGTCTCTTAAGGGATCATATTCATTTGTTATAATTATTGCCGGTGGAAGATTAGAGAAATCATCTGCTACAAGCGGTGAAAAATAAGGATTTATAAGGTCTTTCATATCTCTAGAATACATACTTCCAAAAAACTGTATCATTTTCCCTGTAATGACATAATTGTCTGAATATTCCATAAATGACCTGGAAAAATTATCAGGTGCAAGGCTTGGATAGAAAAGTATCTGCATGGCAGGCATTTCACTTCCTTCATCCCGGCATTTAAGGCAGAGTGCAGCTGAAAGATTCGCCCCGGCACTATCACCACCAACACCTATATGGCCTTCTATACCGAATTCCCTTCTCTTTCGGTATATATACTGAAAAGAATCATAGGCATCATTGAAGGCATCAGGAAACTTATGTTCGGGAGCCAGCCTGTATTCAACAGATATAATTTTTACCTTAGATTCTCTGGCAAGGAAACGGCAGTAATTGTCGTGGGTCTCAATATTGCCGAAAAGAAAGCCACCGCCGTGGTAATATACAATGGCCGATTTTGAGTTTGCATCATCATACATTCTTGCATTTAATACCCGTCCATCCAGCTTAATTTTATAATCTTTAATTTCCTTGATTTTTATTTTTTCTCCCTGCGAACTTACCGAACTCTCATTCAGGAAATTTCTGAGCATAGCAGGTTCAATTGCAGTCATATCGCCTGCATTTGTTGATAATTCAATCAGAGTCTTAAAATCGGGGTCTACCATAGGGCTTTTAATTCATAATAGTATTTTAACGTATTGCACATTCTGGAACAGGCTTGAAAGTCGTATGGTGAATGAAAATAAATATATGCTTGCCAGCATTATATGCCCATGACTGATACAGTACCCGGAAAAAGAACAGGGCATCCATATTATATGTATGATATGATACGGGAAACACCGGAATCGCTGGATATAACAAAAAAAGTAATGGAAAATATAGATTATTCATTCCTATCAAGGGATTCTTTATTGTTCACGGGAAACGGTACTGCATACCATGCAGCCCAGATTGGTTCTGGATTCCTTTACAAGACTAATGCTAAATATGCTTTTGTACAATCCTTTGAACTTCTGAACTATTATGTACCAGTGCATGGTACCGTAGTTGGAATTTCAAACAGTGGCAAGACAAAATCAACAATAGACTCGCTGGTGTACCAGAAGAAATTTGCATACATAGTTGGTATTACACATTACCACAATACACCTATATCGCGCATATCGGATAAAAGCATAGTTATTGATGCGGATGATAAGTCCCTTTGCAATACAAAATCCTTTTTTGACAATGCTATTGCGGCAATGTACATTGGTTCAAATTATGTTAATCTGGACATTGATATTAATAAAATCATAACGAGCCTGAAGAGCCTTGTGGTGTCAATGGACGAAAAGATGAAGAAAATCGCCCATGATATTTCATACGTTAACAGGATATTTGTGTTGGGAGCTGGACCAGAGGAGCCTGTTGCAAGGGAAGCTGCACAGAAGATCAAGGAAGCAGCACACATACATGCTGAGGGAATCGAACTGGAGGAGTTCATACATGGATGCACATCACTCATAGATGAAAAATCCCTTGTAATCACAATAAACAGTAATACTGTGAGCTCCAGAACCCATGATATAGTAGAGGCGTGCCGGGTGGTTGGAACAAAGACAGTCACAATTAATGGAGATGGCGATTACAGCATCGATGTTACAGATATTGGAGATGAATACTTAAACGCCATATTAAACGTGGTTCCACTTTACTATCTGGCATATTATATGGCAGTGGAACAAAATGTGAATCCGGATTTACTTAGGTTCGATGAGGAAAAATACAGGAAATTTGATGATATAGTATTTCCTCCTGGAGCTCATTGATCCACAGATAAGTATTATTTATTTTCTTAGATCTGAGATTTTGGCTCATGTTTTGTAACCGTGGAGGATGTTGGCCTGAATTTAAAAATTGTTCGTGGTGGTTATTATAGCACAACGTGTTCAGATTATCCTGGAAATCACATTTTGAGATCCAGTTTAACTGACCTCCTAAAATAAGGATACGGAGCAGGTAGAGAAGACCCTGTTCAAAATAAAGAATGGAAAATTGATGAAAAGATTAATAAATTGGGGAAACAGAAATGAGAAATGTTAGTTTACTGTTTTCTCTTATTTTTACAAAAAAGAAATTAGTTGGTGTCCTGTCTCATCAGATCATTCAGTTTTGAACCCCTGTCATATCGTATGAGCAGTAAACCAACTATTATAATATATAACCATCCAACTAGTGAAAACGCCCTTCCGAACGAGTACTGGAGAAATTCCACAT
>DAUP01000105.1:0-14352 GCA_002505185.1 Ferroplasmaceae archaeon UBA567
TTATCAACATTCCCCTATAATTAAATTTCGTGATAAATGTTAAATATAGTTGGTTAATACTTATCTGGTGATTAAAACGTTATCAAGCGGAATCAAATTATTAGTAATCGGACTGGCACTGTTACTAGGGGGATTCGGAATATTTATACTGTCAATATTCTCGTTGTTGCCATTCATAACATATACTGCCATATTAGGCGCATCTCTATTTATTATGGGTCTTGCTTTCACGGCACTTGCATCTACCAAAATATCATTTAACACCAGTAATAGCGCTTAAAAATTAAATTAAAAAATAAAAACATTTTCATTTAGTTTATATAAAAAATAAATATATCTTACAATAACTTTTAAATATTATACAAAATTATGGATATTTATGGCAATTAAATTTGAAAATGAAAGCAAAAAGTTACTTTCAATTCCTGTAATGGGGTTAGTTGGATTGTTGATTTCATTCAAACCTGATTCAACAAGCTCTATAGTGTCTGGATTTTATGCAGATGGTTATGCAGTTGATCTGTTCATGCTTGCAATTGCACTTGCATTCATTGCAGGATTGATAATACTCAAATTAAAAACCAGAGAAAAATATTAATTTTTATAAATCTATCTAGAATATCATAAAATTCTTAACAACCAGGCAAATCTCATATTATGAACAAAAAAGCATTTTGGGGAGCCCTCAAAAATAATGAAAGATAATTGAAATAGCCAATTGTTAAAGGATGAGGCACCTCATAAATATTCAATAGAAATAAAATTATCAATCAACATCTTTTATAGTCGTTTCCAATCCTTGTACTGCACTACTAATTCCAAAAGATGGTGAAGAAGAATTATATGTATCTTTCAGTACCGTTGTCGGACTTAAGGTTCTGTTTTGGCTAATAAAATTAGTGGGGTTGATCAGATACCCATTCCATATGTATGCTCCTGCTGGTCCTGTAATTAGAGTAACGGAGTTTATATGAGGTATGCTGCTGATGTTATCACTTGGAATACTCAATCCACCTACAATAGCCTCTGTTGTGTATATCTTAATCTCCTGATAAATAGGTTCCGGCACCTCTGTTTTGAGGATTTTGAGACCAGACGAAACTGTAGTCCCATTCGTAAGATTTTCTCCATACAGGTATACGGGTACTACTATTACTGTTTTTGCGCCATGATATGTGACAGAATACTTTGAATTGTTAAAAATAAGTCCAGGAGTGTTATTGTATTCGAAATTTTTCATAGATTCAGACGTATTGAAATGATTAGTCATATTGTATCCATTCTCTTTTAGAAAAGTGTAAATTGCCCAGGACCCTGCATTTCCGGCAGGGCTGCCATTCCAGGTAACATAATAAACGTATGTGTTGCTATTATTCTTTATTAGGTCACTGCTCGAAACCTTGCAATATTGCTCAAGCTCTACAGTTATATCATGGCCATTGTAATGTTCAGCTCCGTATATAGTAAGAAATGTAATAACAAGGAAAAAAGCTATAAAAAATGCCAGTAATTTCTTATTATATCCATCCTGTTTCGCCATTTTAACTAATATTTTCATATAATATTTAGACATTTTTATTTACATTTTATCAGATAAAAGTAGGCATTATATTTATAGTAAGGTGTAAACACAACGTTGAATGAAAGAATTATGCAAATGATTTTTACATCACGAAAATATTCTATAATTACTCTTATATTTCACATAGTTATGAGAAAAACATGGAAGTCAGTAATAATGATGAAATATATGAAAAAAACAATAAAATATATAATTCAGTCAGAGGCTGGATTTTTAGTACAAATCATAAACAGATCGGGATGCTGTATATACTGACATCACTGGTTTTCTTTATTGGGGGCGGAGTTCTAGCTCTGTTGATGAGAGTCCAGCTTGCCATACCTAGATATGATCTGGTGCATTATGGTTTATTTTCTGGAAGGTTCCTTGATGCTTTACAGTATAACCAGCTTGTTACCATACATGGTTTAACAATGCTTGTCTGGTTTCTAGGGCCGTTGGGATTTGGGTTTGGTATTTACCTTATTCCTTTAGCTATAGGTTCTAGAGATATGATATACCCAAGGATAAACGCCCTTGGTTACTGGTTATACTTGTTTAGTGGAATACTTCTCTGGATAGGATTCTTTCTACCTGGTGGCAACCTTGATACTGGATGGACAGTTTACCAGCCATTATCTTCTTTTAAATTTACACCATATCTTGGAGCAGACTCTGCAGCAGCTTCAGTGGTAGTGAGGAGCCTTGGCACAATAATCGCCTCAACAGAAGTTATAGCGACTATTTTTAAAGCAAGGGCCCGGGGTTTCAGGTTGATGAATCTTCCTCTATTCGTATGGTCCATACTCTGGGTTTCCGCTATATCATGGTTTATATTCCCAGAATTTGCGGCAATGTTTTTTGTATTAGTATTATCAAACGTACTTGGTTTAAGCATATTTATATCCACTTATGGCGGTGCCTTAATGTGGGAAAATTTATTCTGGTATTTCGGGCACCCCGAGGTTTATCTTCTCCTTCTACCAGGTACAGGGGCGATGTTTGACTATTTATCTAATTTAGGGCACAGAGCTCCCTACTTGAAGAAATGGATGATTGCTGCAATGGGTGCTATATCAATTGACAGTGTAATGGTGTTTCTACATCATACTTTCATGACCGGTATTGTATTCGCCTGGTTAATGGCTACAAGTGTATTTACAGAAACAATTTCTATACCTACCGGAATGCTTATCGTAGGTATAATTGCAACTCTTCTTGGGGCTAAGCACAAGTTCCAGACACCAATATTATTTGCACTAGCTGCCTCAACATCATTTATGATTGGGGGTATAACAGGAGTTACAAATTCATCACTAGCCATCGATACCATAGTACATGGAGACTATTATATAGTGGCTCATTTCCATTATTTTATGGTTGGAGTAGCAACAATGGCATTGATGGGTAATCTCTATTATTATTTCCCAAAGTTTACAGGAAAAATGTACAATGAAACACTTGGAAGAATACATTGGGCCATAGCGTATATTGGAGTTAATGTTCTTTATTTTCCCATGTTCTTCCTCTATGATCTACCGAGAAGGGTGTACACATATCAGGCCGGGTTTGGTTATACAATATTCAGCGAGATATCCACGGTAGGAGCATTTATATTCGGGCTTTCATTCCTAATTATGTTTGCGAATTTTGCATATTCTATTAAATCGCACGCGCCACTTACGGATCAGAATCCATATAAGGCAAGCGCAGGATTTGTATGGTTCACAACAAATCCTCCGAAATACTATAATTTCGACTATGAACCATATATAGGTGGGGAAGACCAAAGAGATTTATTATTAGACAAAAACAAACCAATAAAACCACCCAAAGTGGAATTATCCACAAGGCCATTTTATATTGCCGCAGGGGTTTTCCTATTGTTTGTAGGTGCTGTAGTAATGTTAATGGGGAGCAAACCCTATGCATTTGGATCTGCATATGCTTACCTCGGATATGTAATATTAGCAGTGGCTGTTGTAATCTTCCTGATGGGAACCATAGGATGGATGTATGACGATTATAAGCTAAAATCACCAAACGTACCTCCAACGTACAAAAAGGAGCCTATTGCTAAGGGGTTCAACAACACCAGGCTCGGAATGCTCATATTCCTTGCCGGGAACATGATATGGATGGCTACATTCTATGGCATGGTTGAATGGCTGAAATTACAATCAGTTTCTCCCTATGTCCAGGGAAATGATCCAGTAACATGGTTCTTCCCAACTATGGCATCTGTATACATTGGAATATCTATTGTTGCAATAGGAATAGCAGCAATATTTGGATGGTTCTCTTTATACGGTGCAATTCACAAATCACGTGCCAAAAGTTCAAATTACATGCTGGTTGGGGTCGTGTTTGCGATTGTATACCTTATTGCGTCCATACTATCTATGGTCGTAATAAATTCGAATAGTGCATTAAGTCTTGGAGGTGCTACATCCACAAATCCAATAGCCTCAATGTTCTGGGTCATAACACTTATGGATGTGACATTCTCTGTTGGAGTAATAGCAGTAATGATAAAGTACGCAATACAGTTAAAACGGTCGAAGACAATATTATGGGGCAGAACGGCAACAAGCGCAGATGTAGTAATGTGGTTCATTGCATTTGTATTCCTTACTGCTGTATTTACCACTGTAGCATTTGTGGCATGAGGTGAAATAAATGGATAATGTAAACAATGAAAAAACTGAAAATATAAAGGCCGGTAAGACTGCATCCCCATTAAAATATGACGATGTAGATATGGAGATAGGAGATGACGATCTTGAATACAAAGAAGTGGGAATATGGAAGAATCCATATGCAGTGGCTATTATTATAATAGCTATATGGTTCTCCCTGTGGCTATTCCTTCAGGTATTTATGGGGAGGTGGTTTAGTTGAAACCGCTGATGAAGGCAGCATTTGCTGTACTCGCTATAGCAATAGTACTCATAGCGGCCGTTGGAATAACTGTAGCTACTTATCATCCTATGAACACTGTGATCTCTGAACAGGGAAAAGTTGCACATCAAGATATTCCGTACTTTAACACAACACTGGCCAATGGCACTCACGTGGAAATAGTGAATCTTTCATTAGCGGCCTGGGGTCAGGGAAATGGATATCCCAATGCATATCCATTTAACTTCAACGGAACTTCCTACGGTGCCATGACAATATATCTCCCAGCTAAAGCCTATATACACACTAACATGACCAATTATGAGGTAAAACCACATACCTTAAAGGTTGAACTACCATATGCATCAGATTGGGCTCGTGGTCCTATATGGGCACATACTAGTGCTCATGTGGAAAAAGTAATAAACAGCACAGGGACAATAGATCCTATATGGTATGGGAATGTTGCCCATTCCAGGTCGATATGGTGGAATGACACAGCTCCTGGCAATTACTGGATAGTGTGCGGATTAACAACACATGCCGAAGCTGGTATGTATGTTTTCGTTATAGTAAGCAGTCATGTGACCACTCCATACTATACTATAAAATGAGGTGAACGAAGATGTTTGAAATATACAATATAATACCTAATGTGTATCACTTGATACCAAAAGGCTCCATTACGGGAGCAGAAATAACATCTATATTTTTGGCATATATACTGCCCGGTATACTAATAGGCGGAGGATTCGCTCTGTGGTATATCTATGTATTTTTAAAGAGTTATAAGCCAAAAAGTGCAGATGAATTTGAACACTCTAAATACAATAAAGATGCTGATATGAGGCCAGGAAGAATAGAAAATCTTGAGCGTGGCAATAAGACCGTATTTAAGTTATTTGTACTCTTTGTAGTGCTTATATTACTATCTCTACTGGTGTATGATTTGCCTCCCGCATATGGAATAAGAGTTGCTGGGGCCGCACCATCGGCACCTACTGACAGTCACCATTATATGGATATTAATGTAGTAGGTTATCAATGGCAATGGGTATTTATTTATCCAAATGGAGCTTCATCAAGGCACTTTTTAGTACTTCCAGCTGATACACCGATACAGTTTAATGTAACCAGTGTGGATGTAATGCATTCGTTTTATCTGATTAATGTCACTAAGGTGGATGCATTCCCCGGGCATTATAACTATATCTGGTCGAATATAACCCAAACCGGGTTATTCTATTTCGAGTGCGTTGAACTCTGTGGATTAGGCCATGCACATATGAGAGGGCCGGCTTTTGTAGTTACAAAGGGTCAATATCAGCACTGGTTAAACTCAACTGCTCCTGGTGAATTGGTAGAATCATTCAACATGTATGGTTACTCCGTAAACTATGGACCCAACAACTATTACAATAAGCCAATAACCCCACCAGCAGCTGGTGCATAAAATAAATTTATAAATTTATAATATTAGCATTAATTATTTCAGGTGACTAACCTTGAGCAAAATTACAAATTTCATGAAAATTACCAAGCTAGAAATTACGATTCTAATTGATTTAGTTGCCATAACAGCATTCGTGTTAGTACCGGGGAGTTTTTCACATCCAGTTATTCTTTTCTTATTGTTGATAAGTGGAACTTTGGCATCCATGTCGGCTAGTATTTTCAATAATATTTACGATATGGATATTGATATGAAAATGAAAAGAACCAGATCCAGGTCTGGGACTCTTAATATGAATACAAGAAGCTATATATTTAGCATAGGCACAGCAATGATAATTATTTCATTTGCACTGAGCTCAATACTGATTAATTTTTTAACAGCATTATTTATATTCGGCGGATTTCTCAGTTACGTATTCCTTTATACAGTATTCTTAAAAAGAAGAACCACGTGGAACATAGTAATAGGCGGTATAGCAGGAGGGTTTCCCGCCCTTGCCGGTTGGGCTGCATTGACAAATTCGGTTTCATTCACATCCTTATTCCTGGCATTCCTGGTATTTATGTGGACCCCTACCCATTTCTGGAATTTATCTATTAACAATGTGGATGATTATAGGGATAGTGAAGTACCCATGCTTCCTGCAATAGTAGGTGTAAAAAAGACCGAATTCTGGATTATAGTGAATACGGTGATTCTGGTCTTCTACTCACTTATCCCATTATTCATACCAGCAATAAAACTAGGCCTTCCATATCTGCCGATTGCCATGGTAATGGATGCAGCTCTTTTATACTATGTTATCAGGCCTGCCTTTAAATCATATGATAAAAAGTATTTTAGGAGCGCATTTGGATTTTCTAATATGTACCTGATGATATTGCTGCTCGTAATAATAATATATCCATTTATATAAATTAAAACAATCCTATTTTTGGAGGTAATGATATTGTCTAAAATTAATTTTGATTTTCCAGAAGGTATAGAAGTTGTTCCGAACACTGTTGTAAATGTTTACGTCATAAGGTATCAGGACCTGGTCATTCAGATAGATGCTGGAATCAAAACTGATGCTAATAAAATCATTGATTTCTATAAAAATTTAGATATCAGTCCAGATTACATTCTGATAACAGCTGTGGATTATCTGCATGTGGGGGCATTGCGTGAGGCCTATGATACATATAATCCGAAAATATATGTACCTAAGAAAGAAATGGGAACCATGAAAAACGGTCCCTCACTTAGGGGGATCCTTGAAATAGAGGGAAAAGGTTTACGATTCGAAGGCATTCAACACGTCTATTCCTACAATAAGATGGATATAGATTTCATTGAAGTGATAGGAACTCCTGGATACTCGATGGATAATGTATCAATATATTTCAAGGATAAGAATTCCATATTTGTTGGAGATTCATTAACTATTAAGAGAAATAAGATAAAACTTGATAGCATGTTCACACAGAATATGGAAATGGCCAGGTCTTCTCTCATAAAAATCAAGAATTTTTGCCCAGTGATAATATTCCCATCACATGGTGCACCATATAAATGTGAGTCAACTACCTCTCCCTGAGTGGAACTTGTTCAGTGAGGAACAGGGCAGGAGTTGATTAGGGAGCTTTAGAAACATGGAGAAAAACATGAAAGAAAAGCAGAAGTTAGATCGGAGGGATACATACACACCTACGGATGCTCCATATGGAAAATCAACCACTATAAAAGAAGATGGATATAAGCACAAAGAAGGTTAAACTGGTAAAATACGTCAGGGGATTGACGTTTACTGCCCAATTCCTCCCACACTTTCGCATAGGGTCTCCATGGACGTATAAGACGAAACCACATCTGTATCTTTAAATGATTATATATAATAGAATCTTACCTTACTATGTCACAAAATCCTAGTTTTATATATAAATAAAATAACAAACTTAATAAATATTAATCTAATAACCTTTAGAATTTAACCATACACATTGGGCAATGCTAAATGCAACCCGTAATATTGCAATTTATTGGCAATATAGCAAGTGTAACGGTTGGTGATATAAAATGGCAACACCGCATCATTCCCGAAGGGGATCAATGGCGTACTATCCCAGAGTACGTGCTAAAAAAATTGGGGCTGAAATTCGTTCATGGCCTGAAGTAGAAGGCAAATCGAAGATTCAGGCGTTCGCTGGATATAAAGTGGGTATGACACATGTACAGGTTACCGACTATAGAAAAACTAGTGTAACTGCTGGAAAAACGGTTATGGTTCCTGTAACAGTCGTTGAAGTTCCTCCAATAAATGTCATTGCCATAAGATACTATGAAGAAGGTGACAATGGCCTCCAGGTATTCGCCGAGAAAAGAGCTGAACACATTGAAAAAGAAGTGTTTAAAAGAATACCGGAAATAAAAAACAAGGAACCTAAAAATATTGAAATAAAAGACGTGGCTGATGTACGATTACTGGTGAATACAAATCCTAAACTTGTCACTGGAATACCTAATAAGACACCTGAAATATTTGAAGTTAGAATTTCAGGGTCAACAATATCAGATAGAATAAAACTTGCAGAGGAAAAACTAGGAAAGGAATTGCATTTTGGTGATTTCAACGCGGAAGGTTCCTTTGTTGATGTTATTTCAGTTACAAAGGGGAAAGGTTTTCAGGGAGTGGTCAAGAGATTCGGAGTCAAACTTTTGCCCAGAAGCAACAGAAAGCACAGGAGAATGATAGGAACACTTGGCCCGTGGCACCCGGATTGGGTAAGAAACACAGTTCCACAGGCAGGGCAGGTCGGTCTGCACCAAAGAACTATACATAATATCAGGGTAATGAAATTTGGGACAAAGAATCAGGTAGACGAAATAAATGTGAAAGGAGGGTTCCTCAATTATGGGCTTGTCAGAAATGATTATATTCTACTATACGGATCAATATCCGGCCCGTCAAAGAGATTAATAAAACTCAGGGATCCCGCAAGACAGGCTGTCGCAAATGCAGAAAAGGTAGAAATCACATATATATCTAGGGAATCTAAACAGGGTGATTAAAATGAAAACTAATGTTTATTCTATTGAAGGGGAGGTTACAAAGGAAATAGAACTTCCACAGGTATTCGCCATAGAGACAAGGGAAGATCTCATACATAAGGCTTTCAGGGCCATATCCCTGTCCATGAGGCAGCCATATGGGCCAAGTCCACTTGCCGGTACCAGAAGGGTGGGGCATAATCTTGGCCCAAACCACGGTATATCAAGAATTCCCAGACTTGCAAGCGGATCAAGGGGAGTTTTACTGGCCAGCATGGTTGGTGGAAGAAGTGCCCTGTCACCACGCAGTGATAAGGTTTTATACAAAAAAATCAACAAAAAAGAAAGAAGACTTGCAAAATTGAGCGCAATTGCCTTTACAGCAAATAAGGAACGGGTAATCCAGAGAGGACACCGGATTTCTGAGGATTCTATTGAAAACATTACATTCCCACTTGTGGTTGAGGATGATATCGAAAATATTAAAAAGGTTAAGGATGCAGTTCAGGTATTGACAAATCTCGGCGTTTATGACGATGTGTTAAGGTCTAAAAACGGTAAAAAGATCAGGGCCGGACGGGGGAAGATGAGAAACAGAACCTATAAACAGCCAAAAAGTCTGCTCATAGTTGGTTCTTCTGTAGAGAATCTCAGGGCTTTTGCCTCACTTCCAGGAGTCGATCTGGCTTCTCTTAACAGCCTTAGCATAACGAAACTGGCACCGGGGGGAAATCCAGGCAGATTAACAATATACACAGCATCAACAATAGAGAACTTAAGAGAGGTGAATTAAATGGATTATGTTATATCCCCTGTTGTCACAGAAAAAACCACATTAATGATGGAGAAGGAGAATAAACTTACGTTCATTGTGGATCGCAGGGGCAGGAAAAAAGATATAAAAAAGGAGATAGAGGAAAGATTTGACGTTAAGGTAGTCGGATTAAATATATTGATAACCAAAAAGGGGAAGAAGGCAATAGCAAAATTATCCGATGATTATTCCGCAGAGGAGATTGGTGGAAGAATAGGAATATTCTAAGGTGAATATAATGGGAAAACATATAGTAGCACAAAGGAGAGGGCATGGATCTTTAACATACATGAGTCCAAGCCACAGGCATCTGGCCGAAATTAAACATCTTTCAAATGGAAATTACAGTATTGAGGATATAGTTCAGGCACCAGGGAGAAATGCACCTCTACTGTCACTAAAAAATGAACAGAATGAGATCAGCTATATGATAGCTTTCAATGGAGCTTATAAGGGCCAGAAATTGTATGCAGGAGAGACAGGCAATTCAAATAATGGAACCACAACCACTCTATCGAAGATAGAAGATGGAACCTACGTTTACAATATAGAAAATCATCCAGGGGATGGCGGAAAATTCTGCAGGACGGCTGGGTCTTCAGGGCTTATAATTAGTCATGGCACTTCTGTTTCAATAAAATTGCCTTCAGGCAAAACCAGGGAATTAAATCCAAACTGTAAGGCAACTGTAGGTGTAGTGGCTGGATCAGGAGCCAGGGATATACCTATACTGAAAGCCGGAAAGCATATAAAATATCTTCAAAGCAAAGCTAAGAGAGCATATACAGTAAGAGGCGTAGCAATGAATGCCGTGAACCATCCACATGGGGGAGGAAACCACCAACATGTTGGAGGCCCAAGCACTGTAGCAAGGGGAGCACCACCTGGAGCAAAGGTTGGTAGATTATCACCAAAAAGGAGGGATAAGAAATGGTAGTTAGAAGACAGGTATCTGTAAAATCTATAAAAAGAAGATCACGAAAGGCTCAAAAAGCCATTACCGGAAGAGCAAGAGAGTTCTCTTACCGTGGGAAAACTATTGAGGAACTTGAGGAAATGGAACTTCCAGAGCTTCTTGAGATATTCCCTGCCCGTGTCAGGAGATCCTATAACAGGGAAATGAATCACGAACAAAAGAAAGTATTTGACGACCTTCTTGGAGATAAAGAGACAATAAAAACTCATGTAAGGGATATAATAATACTCCCACAGTTCGTGGGCAAAAAAATAGAACTGTATAACGGGACATCATATCTTAAATTTGAAATAAAACCAGAAATGATTGGCCATTATCTGGGTGAGTTTGCGCCAACAAGAAAAGAGGTGAAGCATTCCGGTCCAGGAGTCGGAGCTACCAGATCATCAAAATTCCTGCCATTGAAGTGATATTATGAAAGGATACAGTATTGATAAAATGCCAGAAAAACATGCGAGAGCTCAGGTTAAGGAGACCGACATATCCATGAAGGATGCAGTCAATGTTGCCCATTTCATCAGGAATATGAACCTGGAATCTGCAAAGAATACACTAGACCTTGTTCTGGAGAAGAAAATGGCAGTGCCATACTTCAGGTATCTTGATTCTGTTTCACACAGGAAAGCCATAGGTCCAGGAAGATACCCGGTAAAGGCTGTTAAAGCATTCAAAAAACTACTTGATGATGTATCAGCCAATGCCGAATTCAAAGGGCTTACAGATGATTTGAAAATATTCCACATCTCCGCATCAAAGGGAAGAATGATCAAAAAATTCACTCCCAAGGCCTACGGCAGAGCAGGGGCATTCTTCAAGGATCTAATCAATCTTGAGGTAGTCGTAGTAGAAAATGAAAAGGAGTGATATGATGAAGGAGAAAAAATTTATAAGTGATAACATTAAAAAACTGCTGGTTATGGAGTACCTGCAGGCAGAGAATGACAGTGCCGGATTTGGTGGAATGGAAATGAAGAGAACTCCATTTGGAACCAATATAACGCTGTTTGTCAACAGGCCCGGTCTTGTTATAGGAAGGCACGGATCCAAGATAAAAGCCATGACATCGACTCTCGAGACCAAATATGGCCTGGAATCGCCTCAGATAGAGGTAAAAGAAGTGGATAATCCAGATCTTAACCCTCAGGTCATTTCCAAGAAAATAGCACTGTCACTGGAGAAGGGATGGAATTACAGGAAAGCCGGAAATACCACATTGAGGAGAATAATTGACCAGCATGCAAGGGGAGTGTTAATCAGAATCGGAGGAAAAATATCCGGAGAAAGGGCAAGGACCCAGAAATTTATGTTCGGGGAAATTAAATATTCTGGTGAACCTGCAAGGGCAGGAGTCATAACTGGATATTCAGTTGCAATGCTCAAAACCGGTGCCATAGGAATATATGTTAGGCTGCTCAGGCAGGATTACCGGTTGCCTGATGAGATATCAATTAAAACGGAAGTGAAAATACCTGTTCCTGATAAAAAGGCTGCGACAGAAGAAAGTAAAGAGGTAGAGGAAAATGGAACTAAAAGCTAAGGAATTGAGGCAGATGTCCGATGAGGAACTTAATGAGAAACTTAAATCCTTAAAGGAATCGCTGTTAAAAGAGAGATCTGCCATAGCCATGGGTGGTGCCCCGGCAAGCCCTGGTACTATGCACTCGATAAAAAAGCAGATAGCCAGGATACTAACAATTATGGAGGAAAAAACAGAATGAAAGATAAAGATTTCACAGGAATGCCAAAAGAACTTCAACCATGGGAAGGGTTCAACCGTGACAGTGAACTTGTAAAAATCAGTGTGGATAAAAGAAGATATGGAAAATTGGTAACAGTTATAGATGGCATTGATCCCAAAACAGAAAACATAAATGAAATAGCCAAAGCACTAAAGAGGAAAGCTGCTTCAGGTGGAACAGTTAAAGATGGTAAAAGCATAGAATTGCAAGGGGATCATAGAGATGTCATGAAGAAAGAACTGGAAAGCATGGGATTCAAGGTGCAGATGGCATGAATGCAAATGAAATCTATTTAATAGAATTAATTGGTAGAAACGTAATGGTAAAAAATTCACATAACATTAAAAATATTGGTATTAAGGGCAAATTAATAGATGAGACAAGGAATATGATGGTCATAGACACCGGGGTTAAAAGATGTAGCATCCCAAAAGAGGGTACCTTATTTGGAGTAAACTTCGAAGGTATCTATTACAATATCCATGGGGACGCCATATTAACAAAGCCTGAAGATAGAACAAAGGAGAAAAGAAAAATATATAAAAAATTGAGGGGGATTGAATCGAGATGAATAACATAGGAATAGAAGTGAAACCACCTGAAAAGGAATGCAATGACATAAATTGCCCGTTTCATGGTGAACTTCCTGTTCATGGTCAGATACTTACAGGGAAGGTTGTTTCAGTCAAGATGAAACGCAGTGTTGTAATAAGGAGGGAAGCCAAGATATATATTAAAAAATATGAGAGATATATCACCAAATATACAAAATATCATGCTCACCTGCCTGACTGCATAGATGTGAAAGTTGGCGACAGTGTCAGAGCTGCTGAATGCAGAAAACTGGCAAAAACCATCGACTTTGTCGTAATTGAGAAGGTGAACTAAATGAAAGGTATTTCAGGAAACGAATCAAGGGGCTTGCCCCTGGGGGCTGTCATTCCATGCGCGGATAATACTGGAGCAAAAGTAATTAGCCTTATTGGTGTAAAAGATTTGCATACCGTAGCCAGAAGAATACCGGCCGCAGGTGTTGGCGATCTATTTATAGCCAGTGTAAGGAAGGGGACACCGGAGATGCGTGCAAAGGTCGTATATGCTGTTGTTGTCAGGCAGAGAAGGCCATACAGAAGGGCCGATGGCAATATTATAGAGTTTGAAGACAATGCTGCAGTGCTTGTGACACCTGAAGGAGAGGTAAGAGGATCTGAAATTAAGGGTCCCGTTGCCAGGGAAGCCGCAGAAAGATGGCCAAGAATTGCTGCAATAGCATCAACTATTGTGTGAGGTGATAATATTATGTTAAATACAAAAATAAATGTGTCTCTTAATAGTGAAATGAGAAAAAAATACGGAGCACGCCGCTTTCCTGTAGTGGGAGGAGATATAGTAAAAATCGTATCAGGGTCCAGAAAAGGTGAAGGTGGAAAGGTAATAGGCGTTAGCCATAAGACCAAGAAAATATCTATAGAAGGAATTACAATCGCAAAATCCGATGGAAAACAGGTTGCGTACTATATAGACCATAGCAATCTGGTAATTACAAAACTGGACCTCTCAATAGAGGGAAGGTATAACAAAATTAAAGAAATAACGGCCAGGAAAAATCTTCCCGTACCAGAACCGGAGAAACCGGCGGAGTCGGAAGCAACACCGGTGGAAACAGAGGAGATTGGTGAGGAAGAAAACAGTGGAGAAACCATTGACCTGCCGCAGAACGAAGAAGAATCTGAGGAAGTCGATGCAGACCCTGAAGATATAAATGAAGAAGAGGATGATGATAATGAAAACTAAAATAATGATGGCTTCGAGAAAACTGAAAATTCCCAGAAAGACAAATTTCTGGTCAGTTACTCCGACTCCAGCCACACACAG
>DAUP01000105.1:14518-35705 GCA_002505185.1 Ferroplasmaceae archaeon UBA567
GATGGAAAAACTATAGTTACCGATAGAAAAGATGTAAACACGTCGGATGTACTGTTAATGAAAATACCAGATCTTGAAATAGTAAATGTCCTGAAGATAGCTGATGGGGATAAGGTATTAATTACAGGCGGATCCCATGTGGGGGAGCTGGCCACTATAAAATCTATTGAGGTAAAGAAATCTTCAGTAAATAATATGGTCCATCTGAATGAGGGCTTTTCCACAATTAAGGATTACATATTTGTTGTTGGGACACCAAAATATACCTTTAAAACTCCAGAATCAGGGGTGAGTATAAATGATGAGTAAAACCGAGAACCCCATGAGAAAAATTACTATAGACAAGGTAGTAATAAACATTGGTGTTGGGGCTGCTGGTGAAAGACTTACAAAAGCTGCTAAGGTTATAGAGCTTTTAACACACCATAAACCTGTAATAACAAGTGCCAGAAAAACTATCCGTGACTTCAATATAAGGAAAGGCCTAAACATAGGGGTAAAGGTTACGCTCAGAAAGGACGATGCGTATAAATTCCTGAAGGAAGCCTTTTACGCAAAGGATTATAAAATCCCTGTCTATTCATTCGACAAACAGGGCAATGCCTATTTCGGTATAACGGATTATACAGACTTTAAGGGAATGAAATACGATCCGGATATAGGTATATTCGGAATGGATATAGCCATAGTCCTTAAAAGAGCTGGTGGATACAGGCTACCACGCAGAAGGATTAAAAGCAAAGGAATACCTAAAAGCATAGGCATATCGAAGGAGGAAACAATTAATTTCCTTGAAGAGAATTTCAACGCTCAAATTGTGAGGTAATATCAATGCAGGTAAAATTACAACCAAAAAAGAATTTTGGCCATTCTCAGGGATGCGTCAGATGTGGAAGAAAAAGAGGTCTAGTAAGGAGATACGGTATCAGAATGTGCAGGCAATGTTTCAGGGAAACGGCTGAGAAGATCGGTTTCCGCAAGTACAGTTGAGGTGATATTGATGAAAAGTGATCCGTTAAATGATGTTATAAATACCATAAAGATGGCTTCCAGGATTGGAGAAAATGAGATAACTATAAGCCCTGCATCAAGAATCATAGGACGTGTCCTGAAAGTAATGCAGGATTACAACTACATAAAGAGCTTCGAGGTCATAGAGGAAGAAAGGGGTGGCAAGTTCAATGTTGTCCTTAGCGATACAATAAATAACTGTGGTGTAATAAAGCCGAGGCTATCTGTTACCAGGTCCAGCATGGGAAGATATGAATCAAGATACCTGCCCGCGCAGGATTTTGGCATAATAATACTCACCACTACAAAGGGTGTAATGAGCCACCTTGAGGCCAGAAAATTCGGTATAGGTGGTAAATTACTGGCCTATGTTTACTGAGAGGTGGAAAGAATGGTAAATTGGAAAGATAAAATGGAACTAAAAATACCAGAAGGGATAACCGTTGACATTAATGGCACTGTTATTAATGTGAAAGGGAAGCTTGGAGAAACTTCAAGGAACTTCAGGGATAAATACGTAAAGGTATACAAGAAGGAAGATTCTATAGTAATAGCTGTTAGCAAAGAAAATAAATTTACTAACGGAATTATTGGAACATGGTATTCTGAATTAAGCTTAGTTTTCCACGGCGTGACAAATGGGTTTAAGTATGAAATGAAAATTGACTTTACCCATTTCCCCATGAGGGTTTCAGTACGTGGAAATCAATTGTATGTTGAAAATTTCCTCGGCGGCAAAGACCCCAGAATAGCAAAGATAAAGAACTGCAAGGTTTCTGTCAAGGGTGACCGTGTTATAATAGAAGGCATTGACAAGAGAGATATGGGAGATACAGCTGCAAATATAGAACGTGCAACTTATATAAAGCACTTCGATGCCAGAGTTTTCCAGGATGGAATATACCTGTTGAAGGGGGTGAACCCAGATGAGCTATAAACCCCTGTTAACAAAGGAACAGAAAATATTATTAAAAAAGAAAAATGAAATAAACCGGAGGAGAGTAGAATTCCACAGGCAGGAGTGGTTCAGATATAAAAAATTTGATGATTCCTGGAGAAGGCCAAGGGGAAAGCATTCAAAACTGAGAACACATCTGGGCTATAGACCGCCTGTTGTCAGCCCAGGATATAGAACACCACGCGCCGTAAGGGGACTTCATCCATCAGGATTCAGGGAAGTCCTTGTACATAACGTAAAGGAATTAGCAAAAATAAACCCGGATTTTGAAGGTGCAAGAATAGCTTCAACTGTGGGGTATAGGAAGAGAATTGACATAGAAGCTGAAGCCGATAATCTTGGCATACATGTATTTAATAAGGTGGTAAAATGAAAATGTCCAGCGTTAAGGAGATATCAGCGGACGAACTTAAGGTCGGAGTATCCAGAGTCTGGATAGACACAAATAATCTGGACAAGGTTCTAGATGCAACCTCAAGAGAAGATATAAGGAAATTGATAGGCCTTAACATAATACAGAGAAGAGATAAGAAAAACCATTCAAATCAGAGATTAAAGAAGAGGATCAATCAGCTGAGCAAAGGAAGAAGAAGAGGTCCTGGTTCAGTCAGGGGAACAAAATATGCCAGATACCCGAGGAAGAGGAGATGGATAAGCACTATCAGGGCTTTGAGAGATGAACTTAAAACTCTGAAAGAAAAGGAGGCAATAGATAGAGCCACATACCGCAAATATTACAGAACCATTAAAAGCGGATCCTTCTCATCTAGAGCTCAACTGGTATCCCATCTTAAAACAGAATCATTGATAAAGGAGGATAAAAATGAAAACAACACCAGTTCTTAAACGAAGGAGTTTAGGCATAACCGATTACCAAAAAAGATACAGATTACTAAAATCTGATATAACACGTGCAGTTGTCAGGCCCACCAACAAGGGNNCAGTCCATGTACCTGGCCGGATACCTTGCAGGCAAAAAGGCTTCTGAAAAGGGAATAAAATCTGCTATACTTGATACAGGAAGATATAAATTCATCCATGGAGGAAGACTGGCTGCAGCGTTAAAAGGAATAGTGGATTCAGGGATTGAAATACCAGCTGAGGAGAGTGTTTTCCCTGACGAATCAAGAATAAATGGAAAACACCTTAAGCACAAGGTAGATATTTCGAAATACGTTAAAAAAGGTGAATAAATATGGATGAAGAATGGATTCCCAAAACAGAATTAGGAAGACTTGTTGCAAACAACGAGATTAACAGTATAGGGGAGGCCCTGCATACAAAACTTCCTCTGCAGGAGTACCAGATAGTTGATTATCTTATTCCTGATTTGCAGGATGAAGTAATAAACATAGAAAGAGCACAGAGAATGACCGATTCCGGAAGGAGAATGAACTATTCCATTACTGCAGTTGTGGGCAACGGAAACGGATACATAGGCATAGGCAGAGGCAAAGCTAAAGAGGCTGCGCCCGCAATAAGGAAGGCCATAAACAACGCTAAAACCAATATTATAGAAATCAAAAGAGGATGCGGTTCATGGGAATGTGGATGTGGAAGGCCACATTCTCTTCCATTTGAGATCATTGGAAAATCTGGTTCAGTTGTAGTTAAATTAAAGCCAGCGCCCCAGGGGGTTGGTCTTGCAGTCGGAGATGTCGTGAAAATCATACTTAAAATGGCTGGAATAGAAGATGCATGGGGATTTGCATCAGGTCATACAAAAACAACCGTAAATTATGCTCTGGCGACATTTGATGCACTTAAGAAAACTATTTCCATGAAGATGAACTCAAAGATCAATCTGACAACACCCATATATGTAGGAGGGATAGAACATGATAGCAATAATAAGGATTAGAGGGAGCACTGGCATAAAACCATTCGCTGAAAAAACAGCTGAATTACTGAATCTTAACAGGATAAACCATATGGTTCTTTTTCCGGAATCCGATAGCATAAACGGTATGCTGAGCAGGGTCAAAGATTATGTGACATGGGGAGAGATTGACACAGAGACCTTAGAGCTCCTACTTAAGGATAGGGTTTTATTGAAGGGGAGAAAGAAACTAACAGAGGATTACATAAAGTCATTAGGTTATTCTTCCATTAGCGAACTTGCAACGGCATTATCCGAAAATAAGATAAAAATTAAGGATTTGGAGGATGTAAAACCGGTAATAAGGCTTAACCCGCCAAAGGGTGGCTATGAGGCGATTCAAAAACCCTTCCACCAGAAGGGATCTGCAGGTTACAGGGGAAGCAAGATTAATAACCTGATAAGGCGTATGATTGTTCCGGGGGTAGATTTAAATGGTAAGGACAAAAACTAAGAAATTGAGGGGAGGCCATTATGGCAGAGGCATGAAATCCGGTAGAGGAAAAGGAAAGAGAGGAGGCAGTGGTATGGCTGGACTCGGTGGCCACAGGAAAATTTGGCTAATCCTTCACGATAAGGAACATTATGGCGTTCATGGATTTACAAGCCATTCAATGACATATGAAAACCCCATAACACTCAATCAACTTAATGATAAGTATGAGGATTTGAAAGCGAACGGATATGTTGAAAAGGGCATAATAGATTTGGAAAGTGCTGGATATACAAAATTACTGGCAAGTGGTAACTTTGAAGTTAAATGTAAAATTAAGATTCCAAAGGCTACCGAAAAAACTATTAAGAAGCTTTCCAATTATGGTATCACGATAGAAAATGACTGAGATTCAAAGAAATAGGGGAGTTGCCATTCCTGTAATATTCATATTCGCCCTTTATATTACAGTATTTTATTACTTTTCTCACTATACTGGACTAAAATTATTTATACTGGGCCTGTTATCATCCCCGCTTTTTATTATAGCATATTTGTTATTGAGCTACAAAGGTCCGAAGAAGAGCAAGCTATACGGTTTAGAAAATTTTACGGCCAAACTTCCTGCAATTAAGAAGGCAAAGGGCCATGTCCCTTTCAAATACAAATTAATGTGGACTGCCGTGGTTGTATTGATATACTTTGCATTAACAAATATTTACATATATGGACTAAACACATCAAAGACTGTGGATGTTTTTGCCTCATTCAGGGCAATATTCGCAGGTGCATCAGGATCATTGATGGATCTTGGCATAGGCCCAATAGTTACAGCGAGTATAGTAATGCAGCTGTTTGCAGGAGCAAAAATATTCAACCTGGATTTAAGTGACTCAAGTGACAAGGCCATTTACCAGGGTTTCCAGAAACTTCTGGTCATAATAATGATATTTGTTGAGGCCATACCTCAGGCTTTCGGATTCCTTGTTCCGGATTCAACACTTGTATCAAATATAGCACATGTTGTCCCAGGATACGGAGAATTTCTGGCTCAATCAATAATTATACTGCAATTATTCTTCGGTTCATATCTCGTATTCCTCATGGATGAGGTTGTATCAAAGTATGGAATCGGTTCTGGAATTTCACTGTTCATAGCGGCAGGAGTATCGCAGCAATTATTTACAGGAACATTTAACTGGATACCAACCACGATAACATCGCCACTGTCTCTTTCAAATCCTCCTGCAGGAGCAATACCCAAAGCACTGTACCTTTTCATGAATGCACCAGGATCATACCTGACAAATGCTGGAATGGAACAGATACTGTTTGCCCAGCCAAATCCTATGATAGCTCTTATTGGAACATTGCTTATATTCTTTATAGTGGCCTATTTCCAGAGCAGTAAGATAGAGTTGCCCATAGCACATGAACGTGTGAGGGGTGCAAGAGGCAGATATCCCCTGCAGCTATTATACGCATCAAATATACCAGTTATACTGGCAACGGCACTACTTGCAAACATATCCATGTGGACTCTATTATTCTGGCATAGTCCGGTACTGAGTAAGATTCCTATACTGGGTCACAGCCATCTGCTGGGTTCATACCCCAGTGCAGCCCAGATCTCCTCTCTTGGGATATCTTCTACAACTCCCACCGGAGGTCTAGCGTTTTATCTCTATACACCCAATGGGTTATCTGACTGGCTATTCCCCATATTGCAACCATCGGTATCCCAAAGTGTGTTATTGGGCCATACATCTTTAGAGGAATTAATACATATCGTTGTATTTATGGCGTTTATTGTTGGATTCAGTATTTTGTTTGCAAAGTTCTGGATTGAGACAACAAATATGGGTGCCGATGCCGTGGCAAAGCAGATACGTTCAAGCGGCATGCAGATTCCTGGATTCAGAAGAGACCCACGTATAATGGCTAAGGTACTGAGCAAGTACATACCGGCTATAACCATTTTCAGTGGCGCCATAGTAGGAATACTTGCAGGGGGAGCAGATCTTATAGGTACGGTTGGTGATACAAGCGGAACCGGATTGTTACTTGCAGTAGGAATTGTAATCCAATTCTATGAAGCGATGGGGAGAGAGCAGCTAATGGAAATGCATCCCCTGATAAGGCAGTTCTTTAGTGGTGGATAAACATGAGAGCAGTAATTTCAGGAATACCTGGGGTAGGAAAATCTACTATACTGACTATGGTTTCAAAGAAATCCCAGTATGAAATAATCAATTTTGGATCACTTATGTTCGATATGGCAAAGGAGCTTGACCTGGTTAAAACCAGAGACGATATCCGGAAGCTCGAAGTGGACACACAGAGAAATCTTCAGAAAGCGACATCGAATAAACTGGGGAAAATGGATAATATAATCATAGATACACATATGTCAATAAAGTCTCCAGCAGGTTATCTCCCCGGGCTTCCTGCATGGGTACTCACTGAACTTATGGTATCTTCCTATTTTCTCATAGAATCAACTCCCGAGGAAATAATGCGCCGTCGTGAGAATGATCCTACTCGAAGCAGGGATGAGGATACACTTAAGGACATAGATGAGCACCAGCAGGTAAACAGGTACTATGCAGTTGCCTACTCTGTATATTCCGGTGCCACAATAAAGTATATATACAATCCTGACAATCATCCAGAGATAGCAGCAGAGAATATATTAATGGGGTTATAAGATGCAGCAGACAAACAATAGACCGGCACAGAATCCACAGATGACCAAATTCATGATGATAGAGTTCATCTTCATGTTTGCAGGTCTCGGATTAATATTCATTATCAGTGATCCCAAGATCAGGAATCCACTGGGGCACTATTTAAACTATGTTTTTATGCCCCTACTGGGCTTTAATTACCAGCTTCCGATTCTCACCCTGATGTTGACCGGGATCATACTTGGCCTTATATCTTCCATACCAAGGTACTTTTTCACCGACTGGCTTAAGATGGGCAAAACACAGCTGATCAGCAAGGCATATTCAAAAGCCATGAGGGAAGCATACAGGTCTGGAGATCGGGCAAGGCAGCAGAAATTACAGAAACTTTCCATGCAGAGGCAGATGGACCAGGCAGCACTTTCAATGAACACCATGAAGCCTCTTATGGTAACCGAGATATTCTTCTTTCTAATATTCATATGGCTATATGTCTTTATGTTGACTATCCATTACCAGTATGTTTCAATGCCATGGGATTTAAATCTTAACATAGTTACTACAAAATTATATATCATGCCATTATGGATGGCTCTGTACACACTTGGCAACCTGGCTGTAGGGTATTTTGTAACCATGATTATGAAGTATGTGGACTTTACATATAAAATACGTAAATTGGATGATGATAATGCAGTGCGTTCCATATGATATTCACAATTAGTGGGGAGTCAGGATCAGGCAAAACGACTGTGGGGAATTTATTAGCCTCTAGGTTGAACTATAAATTTTTTTCCGGAGGATATTTTTTCAGACAAAAGGCAGAAGAATACAATATGGATCTTATTGAATTCAGTGCCTATGCAGAAAAACACCCGGAAATAGATAGACAGGAAGATGACATGATTGTTGATTTTATGAGAAAAAATGACAATATAGTGCTTGAATCACGATTGTCCGGCCTTATGGCATATAAAAATAACATAAATTCCATAAAAATATATCTTAATACAAGTTTAGCCACAAGAATTGACAGATTATCCAGCAGAGATAAAAATACGGAGCCAAAACAGGTTATTTCCCGGGCAAGATCTGAATTCTTGAGGTATATGATGTTCTACGGAATGGATTACAGGGTTTTTACATACTATGACTATATAATCGATACTGATTTTACCTCCCCTGAAAATATTGTTGAAAATATAATAAAGCTTTATCAAAAATTATGACATTGCAAAAACAAAGGTTAAAATCAGATTTATGATAGACCATAAACTATGTATGCTTCAAATTCAGATCAGAAGGAAATAAACGGTTTTATTGTGATAGATAAGCCGAAGGGACCAACAAGCCACCAGATAGATGCATGGGTCCGGGAAATAACAGGAGAAAAAAGGGTGGGCCATATTGGCACTTTAGATCCTAATGTTTCGGGAGTCCTGGTAATGGCCCTGGGAAAGGGAACGAAACTTATAGATATAGTACACGAAAAGCCAAAGGAATATATCTCAGTTATGCGGCTTTATTCTCCTGCAGATTCGGATACAATAATGAATGTATTTAAGGAATTCACCGGAAGGATTTATCAACTTCCACCTGTAAGGTCTGCTGTATCCAGGCAGGTAAGGGAAAGGACAATATATAAGATGGATGTCATGGAAATAAATGACAAACTGATACTCTTTAAGGTTAAGTGTGAGTCAGGTACCTATATAAGGACTCTATGCACGGACATGGGTTATGTAATCGGCACTGGTGCACAGATGGCAGATTTGAGAAGGCTTTCCACAGGAGATTTTAATGAATCACATATACACACATTGCAGGAACTGAGCGATTCCATGATTCTAAAAAAACATGGAGACACATCCAGGTTTGACAGTTTATTGATACCCATGGACTTTGTCTTCGCCAATGAACCAAAGGTTATAGTTAAAAATACCGCAATAAAAAATATAATAAATGGTTCAGATATATATCCTGCCGGGATCAAGGCTCTGGTAGGCAATATACAGAAGGGACGCCGTGTTGCCATATATACAGATAACAACGATCTACTGGCTTACGGCACAATGCTTGTTGATAAATTGAACGATCTCAAGGCAGTGGATCTTGATGGAATATTGAGTGATAAATATGGAGAAAATAACGTGGTACGGAAAAGTAATAAACAGAAAAATATACCTGTACAAAAACCTGGAAAAAAACTACATGAACATATTCGAGAGCCTGCGGGAAGGAATAATACCGGAAACGGAAAACACATGTTCAGAAAAAATCCCGGATTTAAGGGAACTCCTTCTAAAATTCGAAAAGGAAAGAATAAATTCTGAATTTTCCCATGACCAGTATATTATAAAAATGTACTCCGTTAAGAAGGAACTGGAAGAAATTATAAATCTTTATCTGGAAAAACTGGTTTCAATATACACACTCCTGGATATAAAGTACAGCAATGATCCATGCATGTATTTCTTCAAGCTCAAGAATGCGGGTTTGCATGATATTGATAATGCGGCAGCAGAAATGGGAAGCAGAATGTGTAAATTCTGGGAATATCTTAATAGCTATCTAGGGAATGAGATAGGAAAATATATGCCAAATACCGTATCATTAATAGGGAGTACTCTTGCGCTGGACTTTCTGCTTAAGGCGGGAAGCCTTGAAAACCTTGTGAAATATCCTTCCAGCACACTCCAGATACTGGGAGCAGAAAAGGCTTTTTTCAACCATATGAGAAAGGGAACGCCACCACCCAAGCATGGAATTTTATTTAACTATCCGGGGCTTTCAGCACTACCTCCAAAACAGAGGGGAAAAGTGGCGAGAACCATAGCAAATAAAATGGCAATTACACTAAAAATGGATTATTTTAATACCCGTGGGAATTTAGATGGAATGATTGCTGAAATTAAAAAGAGAATGATTGTTTAAGTATAGTTGGGTTTTGCGCCCTCTGGTATATGGTCGGGATATTTGCCTGTAAGGCATCCCAGGCATAATTCATTCATGCCAATGCTTTCCTTTAATCCCTCTATTGACACATATCCCAGGGAATCAGCGCCTATTTCTTCCCTTATTTCCTCTACTGATCTACCATTTGCAATGAAATCATCCTTTGTTTTCATGTCCACGCCAAAATAGCAAGGCGCAACTATTGGTGGAGAACCTACACGGACATGTACCTCTGTGGCTCCGTCCTTTCTCAACATTCCTATGATATACCTCATTGTATTGCCCCTTACTATACTGTCATCAACAAGTACAATCTTCTTTTCATTAATGGCAGATTTAATGGTATTTAATTTGATTTTTATGGCCTCATATCTTGATTTCTGGTCTGGAAGTATAAATGTACGGTCAGAATACCTGTTTTTAATCAATCCCTCACTGTAAAGAATTTTGGAATAAACAGAATAGCCTAGTGCCTGTGATCGCCCTGAATCTGGCACGGGAACAACCACATCTGCATTTACTGGATGTTCCATGGCAAGTTTCACTCCAATGTTATATCTCACATCAAAAACTTCTTTTTTATCAATTATGCTGTCCGGCCTGGCAAAGTACACATATTCAAACATGCAATGAGATTTTTGGTGTTCTATTGTAAAGATGCTTCTGTACCCTGTTTCTTTTATTTCTACCAGTTCTCCCGGCTTTATATCCCTAATTACCTTTCCTGACACTGTATCAATTGCCGCACTCTCTGAGGCTACTATATACCCGTCATTATTCTTTCCCATTATGAGTGGCCTGAAACCGAATGGATCCCTGAGCGCATACAGTGTATCATTTATGAGCAATGCAAGCGCATATGCACCCTTAATTTCCAGCATCGCTTTTTTTATTCCATCTCTGATTCCATATTTATTTATCTCACTTACCATCTCAGTTAGCATTACTTCAGTGTCACTGGA
The DNA here is from genome assembly GCA_002505185.1 of Ferroplasmaceae archaeon UBA567. Classification (GTDB taxonomy): domain Archaea; phylum Thermoplasmatota; class Thermoplasmata; order Thermoplasmatales; family Thermoplasmataceae; genus Ferroplasma. Next base: position 25,404 of record DAUP01000105.1, read on the forward strand.
ACTGTAAAATATATAACCTTTTTCTTTGAGCCTTTCCCTGAGATCATGGGCGTTGGTGATTTCACCGTTATGTGAAACTCCTATATATCCTATGGAAGATGATATAACAAACGGGCCAGCATTCTCAATACCCTTTGACCCTGCAGTGGAATACCTGTTATGGCCTATTCCAATTCTCCCTTCTAAAAATTCATCCCTGAATACCTCAGATACAAGCCCCATTCCCTTCTTAATATGAATTTTTCCATCGAACGTTGCTATACCTGAACTTTCCTGGCCTCTATGTTGCAGCGCCCTCAGTGAAAAAATTATGTTGGTAAATGCATTGTTGCCTATGTAACCGGCAACAGCGCACTCCTCACTTGGCTTTTGCCCAGTTGTAATGTCTAATTCTGGGTGAGGGGAATCCACAGTAAGAACACCTTTTTTCTCTCAAATTATAGCTGTTATGGCCGCATCTTCTGCATCTTATGTGAACTTTTTTATTATTTGCCTTTCCCATTGATGATGTTCCATTACTCACTTTATTCACCTCCTGACGGCGACACGAATATTATGTTATCCCCGCGCAGCAGCATCATACTGAACGTCCCTCTGCTCTCATTGTTTATTGTTTCAACAGCATTTTTTAGTACAAGATTCATGTATATATCGTAACCTTCCAGCACACCAGAATATGTCCTGTTTCCCTTGACATCAATCATGATGTTTTTCTCAAGTGAATTTTTTAATGTTTCCATGGGTTTTGGAACATAACTTGATCTATTATTATTAACCATTTATTATCACCGTTCTAATGGATGTATCATTATCCTAAATGGTGATTAGAAAATAATATAATAACTTTTATGATTTATACAGAAACAAAAAGATCTTACTGGGATTTTTTGCTTGCACCTGATAGTATCAGTAGATATCTGGAAACAGCCAGTGCAAGTATAAGTATTGAAAAACTGATAACCTCATAGGCATTAACAACATTGAAAATACGGGCAGCAAAAATGGTCAATATGATTTCCCTTGCAGTAAAAGATATGGCTGCATTTATTATATATATAATGGTATCGCCCTCTCCCTGGAAAAAATCCACTATACTTTCATAAATCTCGAATATTACCACAGCCAGAAGAGAATCCTCTACGATTACATCAATAAAAGAATAAATATATGTTTCCAGTGAAGGTGGCGAATTTACAGCCCCCAGAATGGCATAATAAATTCCTATAAACATATGTAGCATAACCGCGGCAAAGGCGGCGAGAAGCAGTATTCGGAGCAAAAGTGAGACGACGTCTATAAATCTTATATCCAGCTGTTTTGCCATTGAATCGTATAATTTCACGCCATATTAATATTTCTTTACAATATACTAATTACAGTGAAAGTTGAATTGATATGCAGATAATTGGGACCAACGGATTTAACTCTTTCACTTCTGGTGCATGTAAGGATATAACCTAATTTTCTTGCCATATCTATTATATTATATACTGCTTTATCCAGGTCCCGGGTTGTTGCAAGATAATGCATAGAAATTCTTGTTCCATTCTGGGATCTTATAAGTGAAGAAACCAGAAAGTGCACGGAATTAAAGTTGCCCATAATTATGTAGTCAGCCCTGACTAAGGGAAGTACAACTCTTGAATCGCCGGTGAATAGAGTAACGGGGGTCTGTATCCTGTTAACGATCAAATTTTTTTTAAGGTAATATATGGAATCCGGATTAATATCACACATTATCATATTCATTGGCCGGCTATTCTTCAGAACCTGCAGTGAGAAATACCCTATGCCACAGAACATATCAAGTACTACAAGTCCTGTAAAATCCGTGTATTTTATTTTACTTCTGGTGTTTATGTTTCCAGGAGAAAACATGACTTTTTGCAAATCCAGAGTGTAAGTAATTCCAGATTCCCTTATCCTTGTCTCACAACCTTTTCCATATAATAATTTAAGAGTAGGCTTTCTTTTAACGCCCTGGATTTTTCCAGTTTCGACGTATATATTGTCTATTATCATTTCTCCTGCATATACCCGGGCGATTTTTGTACTTATCTTATCCTTGAATATTAATGAATTTCCAAGCCTGATATATGATAATTTCTCATTTTTAATCCCCATTCGTGCAAGGTTTTTTCTAATTTTTGCAGGAGCATCCATTCTTGGTCTAAAATCATGGGTAACTGATCCGGCTACTGTTCTCACAAGAGGTATATACACATAATTTTCATCCTGTTCAATACAGTAATTCCGGTCAAGCAATCCATTCGCTCTGGTTTGTTTTATGACCGCATCAGCAGATAATTTATCAGATACGATGCAATTTTTTTCCATTGACAGTAAATTAAACCATATAATTTAATGTTTATAAACATTAACCAAATCGATTAAACATAAGTATTTTCCTGCAATAATCTACCATGTCCTTAAAGGCTGAATTGGTAGAAATTAAAAGCAAAGTTTTGAAAAATAATGCACTTGGAGATCCTGAAGAACGTAAAATACTGGTTTTCCATCCAGAGGAACTTGTACCCGGATCGCCTCTTCTGATAGAACTGGCTGGTCTGAATGGAACTCCAAAACTGAATAACAGATTCTCTCAGGTATTGAACAAACTATACAGAAAAAACCTGCTGGGAAGTTCAGTGATTATAAATCCTGATTTTTCTACAAAATTCCATGTGAATCAATATATGAATTCTCCTTCAGTGGGAAACTATGAAGATTTCATAATCAAAGAAATCATACCCTTTATCTCAGAAAAATTCAGAACTGGAAAAACCGCACTTTTCGGAAAATCATCCGGCGGATTTGGATCCTATACACTTGCAGCAAAAAATCCCGGCATCATAAGTGGTTTCGCCAACCATTTTGGCGACAGTGGATTCGAATATGTTTACATTCCCGATATGCCTGTTGCGTACAGGGAACTGCATAATATGGAAATAAAAGATTACATTAGGGAGAAATCCATGAAAGATAATCTTAATGATGACGAAATAAAGACATTAAACATAATTGGAATGTCAGCTTTCTATTCATATAATGCTTCTATGGAATCAGGAATGGATCTGCCATTTGATAAGGATACCGGCATCTTCCGTGATGATATATGGAACAAATGGTCTATTCATGACCCGATAAACAATATAGAATCATATGCTGACAGCCTGAAAAAACTCGAGGCAATTTATCTTGATGTTGGCCTAAAAGACGAATACAACCTTTATATGGGCATGAGGGGACTGCACAGGAAAATGGAAAATTGCAACATAAATCACACATACAAGGAATTCAACGGAGGCCATTTTTATAATACACCACGTTATGAGGAATCACTTCCTTTCCTTGCAGAAAAATTGAATGAAAATAAATAATATTATTGAAAAATCCGTTTTTTGCAGATTTTAATTTTAGGGCAATTTGTTAATAAACTATTTATTACTATTAGTATCGATATATATATATATTCATACGTTTATATCATTATGAAGAGAAAGAAGGTAATAATAGGTGTGTTAATGGCAGCAATATTTGTAATGATGGCTTTTGTTCCAGTGGTTCACAGTAATTCTTCTCTGAAAAGCAATTCTGATGTTGTTCATTCTTCTCCATATATTAAAGACAATGGAAATAGATCTAGAAACATACTCAAGTTAAAGTCATATAAGATAACAAATAATGTTCCTGGTAATTATATGAAGTATAATTTAACATTTATGGCACCAAATAATATAGCAAAATCAGGTAATATAATAACTATAGAAAACAAATATGGGAAAGTTAATGTTTATTCCAATTTAAATTACGTGAATTTAAGCATAATTCTGTACACTGGTCATAATGATAAAATATCAAAGGTTAATGGAGTTACAAATGTTCCAGATGTAAACAATGGGTATGATTATTGCTCAAATGCATATTATAAATATCCTAACGGGCATACAGCCAGATTAGAGGTAACAAAGATTGAAGTAAGCAGTTTGAGTTTATATACTGTACCAGAAATAATAGCGGTCTTCGGGGAAGTTGTTGTAACAGAAAGTGGAATGTTAATCCGATCTGTTTCATCTCTTGGTGATGTGCTATCCTCACTGTTAGAAGTTTTAATTCCAACACTTGCCGCAGATTATGCATTGTTATATGCTGATGCGGAAGCACAACACGAGCCTACAATATATCTGGATTTAGGGGCTTCTTGGGGAACTAAATGGTATAATTTCTACCAAATAGGTGCCTATGGAGAAGAGGGATTATTCACCGGGCAATTCAATTCCAATAATGGTTACTATATGCCTGTATCTATTGCTGGTGGTCATTGTTACAGCCCCACTTCTGCAAAATTTTATGAAGAATATGGTTCTCATGAAAGTGTATGGAATCCCTATCAGGAACCACCATGGTGATATTACGGATGTTTTAAACTACGCATATAATTATTTTTTAGTTAATTTGCCTCTATTCTGGTTTGCAAGCATATTCGCAACCATATTTGAAATGATTCTAATTGAGGTAAAAAAAATTGTCAAACCACTTCAATTTATATCCATATTTTTTATATTTTCCATTTTTACATATCTCTATTTTTTTCCATCCTTTCTATTCTTCATTTTTTTTGTTCCTGTAGCTATATATAATGGAAGTATACTCTATCCTATAATTAAAGCCATCAGAAAGAAAAAAATAAAATTGAAAATATAAGTGTTGTCCTATGACTTTGCCAGCAACATTATATTTCAAATGATATTCTTGGTATTGCAATAAAAAAATTATTTAACAATTTCTAGTTGTTTATAAACTCCCTTAATCCGGTTCAGGTCATTTTCAGTTAATTTACCCGAATTATCAAGGATATACTGTGTATAATTTTCCATTTTTTCCAGAATGGATTCTATACTGTTTTCGTTCTCCTGGTTATGATTCCAGGGGAAAATAGTTTCTTTCATTATTTCCTTTCCCTTTTCAGTTGCTTTATAGTACTTTTTATTATCCCTTTCGTTCATTTCCAGATAGCCATCTTCATACAACTTTTTCAATGCGGGGTATATAACTCCCGGTGACGGCAACCATCTACCACCTGTTCTCTGGTCCACCCTGGCCATTACGTCCGCTCCTGTTACTTCCTCATCGGAGGTCATATTGAGTATCAGATACTTTAATCCGAAACCGCGCATTCCATGTCCATGCATATGTTCTCCAAATCCTCTGCCATGGCAATTATTCCCACTATCCATCCTGTTATGTCTATTTTCTCCCATTTCGTTAAACCTTTTTCCATACATATGTGTATCACCAGATATCTATTATAGATATCTAAATTAGATATCGTTTATCGATATATAAACCTATTCCTTTCCAATTTAATCCGGCATAAAAGAATAAATCCTTAAAAAGAATCTAGAATAATGAGATCAACAAAATTATTTAAAGAGGCACAGGAACTATTCCCCATGGGCGTCAATTCACCAGTTAGGTATTATTCACCAGAACCTGTTATGTTCCAGCAGGCACATGGTTCAAAGGCCATAGACGTTAATGGAAAGGAGTACATAGATTATTCTCTGGGTTTTGGCCCAATGATACTTGGGCATGCTGATCCAGTTGTTTCCAATTATATAAAATCCCAGGTAGATAAGGGCATTTTGTTCGGTTCTATAAGTGAGAACGAAATAAAGCTTGGAACAATTATCAAAAATGCTGTAGGTTCCATAGAAAAACTGAGATTCACAAATTCCGGAACTGAAGCCACAATGCATGCCATCAGGCTGGCAAGAGGTTTCACAGGGAAAAAGTATATTGTAAAAATGGAGGGTGGATACCATGGCGCACATGATTATGCCCTGATAAAATCGGGCAGTGGCACAATGACATTTGGAGTTCCATCATCAGCAGGCATCCCTGATAATGTTTCAAAAACCGTACTTGTGGGGCAATACAATAATATTGAAAGCATAGAAAAAATATTTAGTGAACATGGAGACGATATTGCGGCAATTATAACCGAACCTGTACTTGGCAATATGGGTGTTATCAATCCTGAGAAGGATTTTCTTAGGTCACTCAGGGAAATAACGGAAAAATATTCATCTCTGCTCATATTTGATGAAGTGATAACTGGATTTAGATTTGGGTTTAAGGGATACCAGGATATTGTAGGCATAAAGCCGGACCTTACAACAATGGGTAAAATCATAGGAGGTGGGGCACCTGTCGGCATGTTTGGTGGCAGGGGCGACATAATGGATCATATAGCCCCAATGGGCAATGTATACGAGGCTGGCACATTTTCTGGAAATCCTTTAACAATGGCAGCGGGAATGGCTACCATGGAGCAGTTGAAGGGAAAAGATTACTCACTGGTAGACAACTACGCAGGCAGACTGGAAAAGGAGCTGAATTCACTTATATCCGAATACCATATGGATGCAACTATAAACAGGTGCCATTCCATGTTCCAGCTATTTTTCAATAGGGAAAAGGTTACAGATTATAATACAGCTATCGCCTCAGATGCAGGAAAATTCACTAAAATGTTCCATATGCTGCTTGATAGGGGTATTTTTTTCCCCCCAAGCCAGTTTGAAACTGAATTTGTGAGTTTTGCCCATTCCGAAGGAGATTTGGAAAAGACCGTGAATGCATTTTCATCGGTGTTGAAATGCCTATAACAATTGGAACAAGAAATAGCAAACTTGCACTCATACAGGCAAACAGTGTGAAAGATGCCCTTGAATCCAGGGGTTATGAGGTTCAGATAAAGGGCTTCACTTCTTCTGGCGATTCCAACAGAAATGTCCCACTGTACAGAATGAGTTCTACAGGTGTTTTTGTGGATGAATTAAATGAAATGATACTGAAAGGTGAAATTGACCTTGCAGTCCACAGCGCAAAGGATATTCCAACACGGATCCAGGATGGGCTTGAAATAACATCAGTTATCAAACGGGATGATTTCCGGGATGTGCTGATTTCAGAAACATCTCTGGAGGATATGAGAGAAGGATCGGTTATAGGCACCTCAAGCATGCGCAGGATTAGGCAGGTAAAAACGGCCAATCCAAAAATTAATGTTTCCGATATAAGGGGAAATATTGATACAAGGATATCAAAATATATGGGGAAAAAATATAGTGGCATAATAATTGCAATGGCTGCCTATAATAGGATGTCACTGGATATTGGCCATTTCATCCTGTCTGAGGATCAGTTTCTTCCAGCTCCAAACCAGGGAATAATTGCCATAGTTGGAAAGAAATCTTCTGAGCAGGCTTATGCCTCAAGAGAGATAAATCATGCTGAAACCTTTAAGGATATGCAAAATGAACGTTTCATTGCAGGATCACTTAATCTCGGATGTTCAATGCCAGTTGGAATCCTCTCCAGTAATGGAAAAATAAAAACAAGATTTTATTCACTGAAATCAAACATATATAAGGATATGGAGTTCTTCAATGATAATATGGAATCAATTATTGATAAAATTAGGCAGGAGATAGGGGACTATGGATACTTCTAAATTTATTATAACTACAAGGCCAGAAATTAAGTTTAAACCGGTAGAGACAAAGTGCATAGATGTGTTGAACATACCCTTGACAGAAATCCGGCTAAGCGATTTTGATAATAAAATTGCAGATGAAATAGCCGAAGAGAGGCCTAATGTGATAGTTTTAACCAGCTCTGTTGGGGCCTCAGAATTCTTTAAGCATTACTATAAATATACAGAAAATCCATACTTCATAGCTATCGGAGAAAAAACGGCGGAGGTAATAGGAAAATACACAGGCAACATTGAAGTCCCAACCAGTAAGAATTCATACGGTGTTCTAGAAATTCTGTCAGAACATAGGCATGGAAATATAGCATTGTTCAGAAGCAATGAATCAAATAATATCATCAGGGATTCCTTATCCAGAAGAGGCATAAAATACCATGAGTATTATATATACAATGTAATAAAACTTAAAAATACCGGGTTAAAAGCAAACTTCCTTTCTGAAAAGTGTATTGGAATTTTTATAACATCTTCAATGGAGGCAAAGGCATTTAAGGATTATGCTGGTATTTCAAATGATAATAAAAAAATTTATTCCATAGGAAAAACAACAACAGAAACACTGGAATCTATGGGATACAGAGTATGTGCCACTGGAAAATCAGATTTCCAATCCATGATTAAATATATAGATAAAATAAATTGCCAGTAGCGGGGAATGGATTTGAACCATTGGTCTACGGGTTATGAGCCCGTCGGGATCTCCTGACTACCCTACCCCGCTATAAATATGTATTGCAAGAAGGAATATAAACTTTAACGATTTTTAGTTTCCNNCCCTGTAAAATCATGTTTACTGCCTCCCTTGCATACTGAATAGAAATGAAATCCCCGATAATTGAAACTGTATTTCCACTTATAGAAATATATGTCCCGGTCAATTCCTCTATTATTTCCCTTGTGTGCCCTTCCTTTCCTATTAATCTCCCACGTATTTCCTTGATTCTTTTAGCGTCCTTGTTGACAAATTCCTTTATTGATATCACTATTAGCTGTACACTGTCATCAAATAGGAGCATAGCCTTTTCTGGATTAAATCCTCTAGCAATTGCCTGAACGGCATTCATAGCCATCAGAGCCTTTAAAGGATCATTTTTCTGGAATATGGTAACCGTTGCATTTTCAGAGTCTATATCCAGTCTAACCTTTCCCTCTTCCTCTATTCTTGCCTTTACTGTTCCTTCTTTTCCTATAAGTACCCCCATTCTTGCGAAGGGGATTTTGATGTTTCCTATTTCAAGCATCTATACCACCTTTAACATAATTATACAGTTCAACAGCGTCGCACTCTATGCCCTTTTTAAGGAAAAATGTTGATATATTTTTTGTATCTCTTTTCAGGAATTCTTCTGCCATGGGATGTTTTGTTGATACAGACTGCCCAACGTCTATTATGTACGGATCCTTTCGATAGTATAATATATTGTATTCGCTGAGGTCTGCATGCACTATATTGGCCCTATTGTACATAGTCCATATTGCTTTCCTTAACTTAAGATAAATCTCATTGAAACCTTCATGCAGATCCTTTATCTGTGGAGCCGGACCCCTGGAAGTCCCAAGATAGGACATAAGAAGAATGTTTTTGTAGAAACCATAGGGCTTCGGGGCATGAACTCCAGAATTTCTGATACTTTCAAGATTGGTATACTCTTTCTGTGCCCATACATAAACAACATTTGACCTGTTTATCTTTTCTTTGTCAAATCTATAGTCTCCCTTGATATATTCCATAGTATTGGAAAATTTTAATGTGGACATTTTATAAATTTTCAGTGCCCTGGTGCTTTTATCTCTCAATTTTACATTGAATATCAAGGATTCTTTCCCACTGGATATGGGGAAATCTATATAGTCTATGTCATATTTTTTAATGACTTCATAAATTGCATTTAATGTTCTTTTGTCAAAAACAAGGCCATAGGTTTTCCGGTCAAGATTAAGCCTGTTTGAAAATTCATCCGATTCAATCAGCTGTTTCAGTGCACTTTTATCGTTCATTGAATACATCTATGATTTCAGGCAACATTTTGTTTCTACTGAGGTATAATGCCTGTGTTCTGGTATACCTGTAAACTATGTCTCCCTTTTCATCCTGAAAATCCCAGGGTTTCACTATGACAAGGTCGCCTTCCCTAATCCACATCCTCTTTTTCATTTTGCCTGGTATCCTGCAATTTCTTGTTGACCCGTCTTCACACATAACTGTAAGGCGTGATGCACCGGATAATTTTTCAACTATTCCGTATATTTCTCCCTTTCTTTTATTGGGTGTAATAACCCTCGTAATATTTTCTCCAGTATCTCCTGCTTTATTGTCCATATCTATATTACATAATCATATGGAGGGATATAAATATAATCAATTGCTAAACAAGGATAAAACAATTCCACAGGAACACAATATCAGAAATATTTCAATAAAATATAAACTCTTCTGTGTATATACCGGATATTTATTAGGAAAAATTTAAATATATCTGCTAAATACTCACATATGGCTGATTTTGAATCAACAAAAGATGTTATATCCAATAGTAAAAGCCAGGATAAGAAATTAAAGAAAGCTTTAAATACATGGGATCTTTATTTTCTTAGCTTGGGTGGCATAATTGGATCAGGATGGCTTTTTACTGCTGCTGCTGCAGCTAGCACAACAGGACCTTCCTCCATAATCTCATGGATTATCGGTGGAGTACTTGTGTTGTTTATAGCTCTTGTATACGCGGAATTGGGTGGAATGA
>DAUP01000122.1 GCA_002505185.1 Ferroplasmaceae archaeon UBA567
GATGTAATGTAACGTATTATAAGTGTTAAAAGCCCTGGTATTATGGTTGTATAAAATAAAACCCTCCAACCGATTACTGCAAATTCAGCCCTGCCATAATATGAAGAAAGTGCCGCAAAAACGAATGAAACTATAAAAAATCCAGTGCCAAAACCACTCTGCACAAATGCCCCAACTGGTGCCCTTTTTTTTGCAGGGACATCCTCCATTGATAATGTTGTTCCCCCACCATACTCTGCCCCGGCAAAAGTTCCTTCTATGAATAAAATTACATATAAAAGTATGGGTGCAACAATGCCAATAGATTTATAAGATGGTAAAAGTCCTTTTGAGGCTGCAAATACTGAAAATCCGATTATAGTAATTACTAGCATGTTTTTCCTGCCTATTTTATCACCAAGGAAATTGCCAAGAGCTACTGATCCAACAGGCCTGGCTATTTCTTCAACCGCCAGTCCACCGAAGGTTGCAATTAGACCATAAATGCCAATGGTGCTCGGAAAGAAAATCGTTGAAATTGTTACCGCAACCAGAGCATATGCTATAGTTGTATAGCCATCCATTAACCATCCAGAATAAGCTGAAATAACCTGAAGCCATGTTTGTTTTGTGAGGCCATAAACTGTCATCCAGGATTTACGTTTTGGTTATATATAAATTTTTTTTATATATAATAAATTATATTATAATTTATATTATAATTTATATTTAATGTAGGTCAGTTAAAATAAAAACCTATATATAAGAATTAGGATTATTTTTTCTGGTGTATTATAAAATGGCAATTGAAAATGAAGTATTTACTGTAAATGGCAGAACTGCACTTGTAATTGGTGCTGCTAATGGTATTGGCCTTGGAATTTCAGATCTTTATTCTCGAATGGGTGGAAATGTTATGATGTCTGATTACGATTCAAAAAGATTATCTGAGACGAGTAAAATTTTAAAAGATAAATATGAAAACGTTGAATCAATGCAGGTTGACATTAGAAAAACTGATAGCGTAGCAGAGCTTGTGAGAAAAACAGAGGATAGTTTTGGAAAAATACATGCTGCATTTATCACACCCAGTATAAATATCAGAAAGAAGTTTTTAGATTACACTGATGATGAATTCCAGAGGGTAATGGACCTCAATTTAAAGGGGAATTTTATCGCCATGCGTGAAGTTGCCAAATCTATGGTGAATAAAAAAGTTAACGGAAGCATAGTAGTTTTATCCTCCATTAGAAGTATGATGGTTGAAGAGGGGCAATCAGCATATGCAGCGACCAAAGCAGGCATAGTACAGCTTGTCAGAGGTCTGGCATGTGAGCTTGGGAAGTTCAATATACGTGTAAATGCCATAGCGCCTGGTGTTGTTGATACACCGCTGACACAGCAGATAAAAAATGATCCGGAATGGTATAAAGCATATAGTGAGAGAAGCGCGTTAAACAGATGGGCATCTGTTGATGAGATAGCTGGACCTGCTGTCTTCCTTACCACGCCTGCAGCATCATTTATAGACGGGACGGTAATTTTTGTTGACGGTGGCTGGACAGCCATTGATGGTAGATTTGAACCAAAATTATAGGGCGATAATGTGGATCCAATAATTGAAAATTTAAATAAAAATATTGATGTAATGATTGAGGACGCCACAGAATTCCTTGTAAAAATGATTAAGATACCCACTGAAAATCCCCCTGGAACTAATTATGAACAGTTTGCCGATCTTTGCAGGGCAAAACTCATGGATGAGGGCTACAGAACAGAGATTATTGAGGTACCCACGGATAGATTGCAGGAATTATGTGAGTTTGGAAATGGTCCACGGCCATCAGTGATAGGCACAAAGGGCAGTGGAAACATAAAAATTGCATTGAATGGCCATTATGATGTGGTTCCAGCGGGAAGGGGTTGGAAAACAAACCCATTCATGTCTGTAAATGACGGTAAATTCATTTATGGTAGAGGATCAAGTGATATGAAAGGGGGCATTGCAATGCAGGTATATGGTATAAAACTACTTGAAAACACATTTCCGGATATATGGAAAAAATTAACCGTAACACAGACGGCCGTCCCTGATGAGGAAACAGTGGGAAATAAAAATGCTGGAATGTATTATCTTGTTGAATCGGGTAAGATCTCCAGAGAAAATACGGATTTCGTGATTTATACTGAACCGTTGGGAGTTAACAATATATGCTATGGCCACCGCGGTGCTATATTTATAACTGTAAAGGTTATAGGCAAAAAGAGCCACGGTTCAATGGCATATCTCGGAAAGGATGCGATAGCAGGTACTATAGAGCTTATAAGCATTATAAATAAATATGGAAAGAAAATTGAGAAATCAAGGATTTCAAAATACAATGTAATTCCACCCGGTTCAAAAAAGCCTGGTCTGGCAATAGGTTATTTAAAATGTGGTACATGGGCTAACACCATAGCGGATGAATGCGAATTTTCTATTTATCGAAGATTGATACCGGAAGAAAAATTAAGTGAGGAAAAAGACAAACTATACGATTTAATTATGGACTATGCACAAAGTTCTGGGTATGAAGTCAGGATCAATGAACATTATATAACTGATAGCATAATAGAGAATACAGAAAATCAATTTTACCGTCTTTTCAGGACAGGCCTTGGGGAAGCCCTTGGAAGTGAACCGGAATTAGTTCTCTCTCCAGGAACATTTGATATGAGATTCACACATCAGGCAGGAATTCCGTCGCTTAATTACGGCCCTGGAATCCTTGAGGAATCTCACATGAATGATGAAAAAATATTGATTAATGATCTTAAGAAATCCATCGTTGGCTTTGCTGCAGGTCTTTATGAAATAGCCAGAGGTCTGTGAGATTGGGGTTTCTCTTAACCATGTTAACATCTATCTTTAGAAATTATCATAGGTCTGATGCTTAAACTTCGTAGGTATAACCCTATACTCCGTTCTCAAATGCTTCGGGAGATGATTTTTGTTCTACTGTTCAGGCGTTGAATCGGCAATAGCTTTTTCCAAGACATTATGTGCTAATGTGGCACATTTCACTCTACTAGGAAATTGTGATGCACCATGCAGTGCCTCTAAATCACCTAAAGGAACGTCTGAGGTTCCACCTGCCAGGAAGGCCTTGAAATTTGATACCAGTGACAGTGCCTCATCAACAGTTTTTCCCTTAACTGCTTCAGTGAGCATGGATGCCGATGCCATACTGATAGAACATCCCTGCCCGCTAAAGCAAATCTCTTCAATTCGCCCATCCTTTATGATCAAGTCCAATTTAATTTGGTCACCGCAGGTTGGATTTAATAGGCCGGCACTTTTCGTAGGATGTTCCAAATGTCCGTAATTTCTTGGCGACTGATTATGTTCTAGGATCTCCTCACGGTAAATATCATCAAGATTCATAATTTAAAGTACCTCCTTGCTGTCTTTATGGCATCCACAAGAGCATCAATGTCTTGACCACTGTTATATAGATAGAAGCTGGCACGGGCTGTAGATCCAACATCCAGCCAGCGCATCAAAGGCTGGGCACAATGATGCCCGGCGCGGATAGCTATCCCCTGTGCATCAAGAACCTGAGAGACATCATGGGAGTGTATTCCTGAAATGTTAAAGGCTACAACGCTGGTTCGTGGATAAGGCGGACCATATACTATGACTCCAGGTATCTCTTCTAACCTCTGATAGGTTTCTTGCGCAAGTTCCCGGCTGTGCTCCTCAATCCGGGACATGCCAATACCATTTAAGTAATCCACGGCGCTGCCAAGGCCAATAGCCCCAGCAATATGCGGTGTACCTCCCTCAAACTTTGCAGGGAGTTCGGCCCAGGTTGCATTCTCCCTGTCAACATATGCGATCATTTCCCCACCGAATATGACTGGATCGGAAGCCTCCAGTAAAGCTTCTTTGCCCCATAAAATACCTATTCCAGTAGGCCCCAGCATCTTATGGCCGGAAAAAGCAAGAAAATCTATTCCCAGGTTCTGAACATCTGTGGGCTGGTGCGGGACTGATTGAGCCCCGTCAACGACCATAATAGCTCCAACCTCGTGCGCCAGTTTGGCTACCTCAGCTATGGGATTTATAGTGCCCAATACATTTGACACCGCTGAAAGGGTCACAATTCTGGTTCTGTTGCTAATTTGTTTTTTTACGGATTCGATAGTAATTGTTCCATCTTTATTGAGATCAATGTATCGTAAATGCGCTCCCTTTCTCTTGGCTAACTGCTGCCATGGGATAATGTTGGAATGGTGCTCCATGGGGGAAAGGACAATTTCATCTCCTTCTTTCAAAAATTTATCTCCCCACGCCCGAGCAATAGTATTGAGACTTTCGGTAGTTCCCCTGGTAAAAATTACTTCGCGGTAAGAATTGGCATGTATAAAACGTGCAATCTTTTCTCTGGCCTCTTGCATCGCTACCGTTGCTTCTTCTGCCAGAGTATGTACACTCCGCAAAACATTGGCATTGGTGTTTTCATAGTATTTGGTGATACAATCAATGACAGACTGTGGTTTTTGGGATGTTGCAGCTGAATCCAGATATACTAATCGATGTCCATTAATTTGCCGCTTGAGTATGGGAAAATCCTCTGTGATATCAACCAATGCTGTAATCATGCTTTTAACCCCATTTCGTTTTTAAGTAATATAACATTCATTTTCAGACCAACATTTAGCTTATTCCTAGTAAATACCCTGTAGTTAATACTTTTTATAAACTCATTTATGTAATATTTTTGTGTTCTATTCATAATTAAACTATAAAATATAGGTACTAAAGGGTTGTGTTAGATGCAATGTTGAGTATAGCTGGAATTCTATCCAATATGGTTATTTTCCTCTTCTGAATGGCTATTATAAGTCCTTCTCACTTTTCCAAGACCATTTCGAAGTATCTCTTCAGCCATGGTATAGGGGTCTTTGTCAAGAATTCCATTATTATATTCTATACTGTCAATATATTTGGAATACTTATTGTATATAGTTTCCATTACCACCATTTTCAGTTTTCTGTAATATTTCTCCCGGAAGTTTTTTTTGTCTAACTTTAATATGTGTGCAACAAACTCATCATAATTCTCGCCTGTTATGGAATTCAGCCCTATAACCGGTGTGGACAGTTTATTGCTCATATTAAGTGATTCCCTTATATCCTTAATTGCCAAGTACGACCCCTCTCGGTCTGTTTTATTTATTACAAAAATATCTCCTATTTCCATCATACCAGATTTAATTGCCTGTATTTCATCTCCGAGCCCGGGTGCAAGAATTACGCATGTTATATCTGCTATATTCATTATATCCACATCTGCCTGGCCTGACCCAACGGTTTCAAGTATGACAAAATCACTTCCAGATGCTTCCAGAATCTTTGTTATGTCCCATGTATATTCAGAAAGCCCGCCATTATACAGTCTGTTGGATACGCTTCTCATATATATTCCCCTTCTGGTGAGGGCAGCCTGCATCCTTATCCTGTTCCCAAGTATGGCCCCACCAGAGAACGGGCTGGCCGGGTCAATAGCAAGAACGGAAACCTTGCCGTGGTCTTCAAGCATTGGGGCAAGATTGCCTATTAAAGTACTTTTCCCCACTCCCGGCGGTCCTGTTATACCGATGATCTTGGCATTTCCGTATCTGTATATCCTGCTGATTATCTCCTTTCTAGATTCATAACCGGAATTCTCTATCAGTGATATGGATCTGGCAATGCTCCTGTAATCTCCTTTCAGAATGCCATCTGTTAGCCTATCAATATTCATTTTCCCTCAATTTCCTGATTTCCATTGCCCGTTTTTTTACATGGTTGATTATTACACTGAGGGGTGTTCCAGGGCCGAAGTTGCCTGTTATTCCCATTTTTTCAAGTGCAGGTTTGTCTTCGTCAGGTATTATTCCTCCACCTACTACAGCTATATCGTTTATTCCACGCTTTTTCAGGATTTCCATGACATTTCGGAATGCAGTCATATGCGCACCATTTAAAAGGCTCAGTGCAATTACATCCACATCCTCATTAACTGCTGTATCAACAACCTCTTCTGGGGTTGGCAGCAGCCCTGCGTATAAAACATCCATACCAGCATCCCTGAATGCCTTGGCAAGAACAAATATGCCCCTGTCATGTCCGTCTATAGCAGGTTTGGCCAGTAGAATTTTTATCGGTGCCTCAGTATATTTTCGGTTCTTTCCATTGTCCAAAGATATCCCTCCCTATGTTTGATATTTCCTCAATTGTGCAGTAGTTTCTTACGCAATCCATGATATAAGGCATTAAATTTATACTTTCATCTTCCATTGCATTCCTCAGTTTTTTAAGTGATTCAGCAACCTTGTTTCCATCCCTTTTTCCCTTAACTTCCCTAAGCTGATTTATCTGCCCGTTTTCTGCTATGTCTGAAATTTTCAGGGTGTTAATTGGCTTTTCATCCTTATCCACATATCTGTTTACGCCTACTATTATATCATCATTATTCTCTATTCTCAATTGTTTTTTGTATGATGTATCTGCTATTTCTTTCTGTATGTATCCTGATTTTACCGCATTTAGTATTCCACCCATCTTTTCTATCTCGGAAAAATACTTGTAGGCTTCCACTTCCATATCACTTGTCAGCCTCTCCAGATAGTATGATCCCCCTAATGGGTCTATTATGTCGGTTATTCCAGTCTCTTCGGCAATTATCTGCTGTGTCCTCAATGCCACCTTAACCGCATCATCTGTTGGAAGAGCCCATGCCTCATCATATGAATTTGTATGCAAACTCTGCGTCCCTCCAAGGACTGCGGCCATTGCCTCTATTGTTGTTCTAACTATGTTGTTAAGTGGCTGTTGCCATGTAAGTGTGTAACCAGATGTCTGTGTATGGAATTTCAGTGCCATGCTCTTAGGATTTTTCGCATGGTATTTTTCTTTCATTACAGTTGCCCATATTCTTCTGGCAGCCCTGAATTTAGCTATTTCTTCAAAGAAATTAATAGAGGAATTAAAGAAAAAGGACATCCTCGGGGCGAAGTCATCAATGTTCAATCCTGCATTTATCCCCATTTCTATGTAATAAAATCCGTCTGCAAGGGTAAAGGCAAGTTCCTGTACCGCACTGGAACCTGCTTCCCTTATATGGTAACCAGAGACACTAATATAGTTCCATTTGGGTACATATTTAGTTGAATAGGTAAGCATATCCCTTATTAGCCTCAAATGGGCTTCTGGAGGATACATCCATTCTTTCTGGGCTATATATTCCTTCAGTATGTCGGCCTGCACTGTTCCAGCTATTTTGTCCAGTGGAATCTTTTTTTCTTCGGCTAGTACAAAATACATGGCAGTAAGTATTGCGGCCGGTGCGTTTATGGTCATTGAAGTGCTTACCTTTGCTAGGTCTATACCATCAAAGATACGCTCCATGTCGTGAAGAGAGGATACATTGACACCGCATTTTCCAACTTCTCCTTCAGACCTTTCATTATCACAGTCGTATCCATAAAGCGTGGGCATGTCAAAGGCGATGCTCAGTCCTGTTTCTCCGTTTTCAATAAGGTATTTCAATCGTTTATTTGTGTCATCTGGAGTTCCGAAACCTGAAAACATCCTCATAGTCCAGTTTCTTCCACGGTACATGTTTGGGTATACACCTCTGGTAAAGGGATACTCTCCCGGATATCCAAGAAGTTTTTCGGTGTTATCAGGAAGGTCGCCAGCAGTATACAATTCTTTTACTGGCATTGAGGATGAGTTTACATGTTCCCTGTCGACATATCCGGTTTTTTGATTCCATGGCTGCAGTACCGTATTTTTCCAATTTTCATAGTTTTTATCCACCTTAAAAGATCCCGTTATTTCCTTAACCTTAAGATCCCAGAAATTTTCCATGTTATCTTAATGGTTAAAAGCATTAATATTTTTCTTATAATACCATATCCTCTATGTTTTGTTTCGCTCTTGCCATCATTGAAGAAAGATGATGAATGGTTTAATGAAATCAATTCTCAAAGCATATGATATCCTTAACAATAATGATTCTGAATACCAAAATAAAAATCAGAAGATAATTTCAAATTGAAAAAAATAAATTTTTATTGCTTCGGCTTTTCATCCCTGTTTTGTTTCA
>DAUP01000140.1 GCA_002505185.1 Ferroplasmaceae archaeon UBA567
GGTATATGGATCTTAAGGGACAGTACATACATCATTACTGAAGAGGAAAATGCTATGAAAAAGAATATGAGAAAAGCGTATCTTACATTTATGGTCGACAATATCAGGCCTTCCACCAGCACCCCGAATATAAGGCTCAGGGATAAAGCTGAAGTGTATGCTGCTATATATCTGTCTCTTTTCTCCGGCGCGGCTATGGCATTTGTAATTGTCATCAGAAGCGGCTGCACCACTCCCATGGAAAATCCAGTTATACCGGAAAGGATAAGGACCTCGTAAATATTTTTTGAAAATATATACACAAATATTCCAATTGTCATAATGGCCAGGAATGCAAATACAATCTTTGGGTCTTGTCAACACTAATTCTTCCGTTAACAAAAATATTGGATGCCATTGCACCAATTCCATAAAGGGTTGCAGTAAGCCCTACGAAGAACACATCGGCATTTATGACATATTTTGTAAATATAGGGACAACTGTCATCAGCATATTTGTTGACGACCTCATTGTGAATGTTACAGATAAAAGCATGAGAAAATTAACCAGCACCATTGTATTTGCAGTTGTTTTCATATTATCCTAATTGCAAATGAATATTTAATCTTTGAAAATACGTTTTCTTATGAAAGTTTTTATTATTTCACGGTATAAACTTCTATGATAAAAAAAGTAGCAGTAATAGGTTCGGGAATCATGGGACAGGGCATAGCGCAGGTATTTATCAGGAATGAACTGGATACACTCCTTATTGATATAAATGACCAGATTCTAGAAAATGCAAGGAAAAATATCAGTGATGGTAAATTCGGACTGGCCAGGCTTGTGGAAAAGGGAACAATATCAGAAATCCAGAAAGCGGAGTACATGAAAAACCTTAAAATTTCTACAAATTATGGCATGCTCAGCGACAGGCATTTTGTCATAGAAGCTGTCCCTGAAATTATGTCACTGAAATTGAAAGTTATGGAAAGCATAGAGAAAAACATACCGGATGAATCAATAATAGCATCCAACACTTCGGGGATAATGATATCTGAAATAGGAATGAATATAAAAAACAAATCAAGGCTTATTGGAATGCACTGGTTCAATCCGGCACCTGTGATGAAACTCATAGAAGTTGTTAAAACCCGTTTCACCTCTGATAATACAGTGAATACTGTTCTGGAGATGGCAAGATCCATGGGCAAAGAACCTGTAGTAGTAAAGGATTATCCCGGTTTTTTCACTACTAACTTTGTTCATTCATGGCTGGTGGAATCCCTGCGGCTATATGAAAAGGGGATAGCCAGCAAGGAGGATATAGACAAAATGGTAAAACTGGGTTTTGGATTCCCCATGGGGCCGTTTGAGCTTATGGATACCATTGGCCTTGATACCGTGAAAGAGATAGGGGATTACCTGTATTCAGAAACTGGAGACGAAAAGAAGCTTCCACCACCAATGCTTAAGGAAATGGTTTATGCAGGATACAAGGGAAGCAAAAAAGTTAAAATGAACAGCAATGGGGGATGGTACGATTTATAATTTTATAAATTTGCTCTTATAACACGTAATGCATTGTTGAAGAGTACGTCTTCTGAGTGGCTTCCTATCATATCTTTCAATTTTTCTATTGCGTTTACATCTGCGAATCCCTCGGGTGTTTTAGGTATACCCAGAAAATCGGTACCCAGGCTCACATGTCTCCATCCAAAATTATCTCCAAGGTACGTTATGCTTGCTATTATACCATCAATATCTGGTGTGATCAGGGAGTCCCTTATACCTGTTATCCCCATGACACCGTCAGTTTCTACTATTGCTTTTATTGATTCCTCATCAATATTCCTCTGATGGTTTTTCAACGCCTTAAAATTTGTGTGGGAATCCAGTACCGGCCTGGATGAAATTTCGCAGGCCTCCAGTATTGTTTTCTTTCCAGCATGGGCTAAATCTATAATTATTCCATGGCTATTGCAAAGTTTTATGAGGTCTTCTCCGTATCCTGTAAGCCCGTAATCCTTTTTTGAATAGCATGAAGATGCAAATTTTGTATCATAGTTCCATGTAAGTCCCAAATTTCTTAATCCCATTGAATAGAATAAGCCTATATCCTCAGGTCTATTGACTATGTCTGTCCCCTCCATGGATATGAGAAAATTAATTCCTTTGTCTATGCCTTCCCTGTCACGGAGAATATTTATGCCGTATTTTTCTGATAATTCCCTGTAATAACTGAACTGCTGATAAGCTAATGTTATATTCGGTATTGATGTTCCATATACGTTTCCATACTGCATATTTACATGTGGAAAAACCACAGAGAAAATAATTGAACCGGGGAATGCCTTAAGCATATCAATTCCTGACTGCTCATTTCCATGTATGACATCCCTGTACATAGATGAATAGGCTATGTCCTCGTGCAAATCTATAAATTTCATAAAAATGGAATGTAACCCGTCTAATAAAATTATTCCTTTGTTATTTCATGGAAGAGGTGAGGCACAATTTCACTTATTATGCTGTAGGCTATTCCCTGTGCATCCTCTGATCCGGGAAGGGTAAATATTATTTTCTTTCGGTAAATAAATAGTGAAGCATCGGACAAATATGGAAATATACCTCCAGATTTCTCCCTGAAAAGTTGCCCGAATCCCGGCATTTCCTTTTCAGCAATTTTCCTGATAGCAAGGGATGTCCGATCCAGCCGTGATACCCCTGTACCGCCAATATAAATAAAAACATCAGTACTGTTATAGTATCCAAAGAATTCAGAAAGTATCTGTAATTCATCATCCTTTACCAGTGATCTTGAACAGTTGACACCAATAAACGATTCCATAGCATCTCCGGATCTGTCTGTTTCCTTTGTTCTGGTCGATGATACAGTTATTATTCTGTATTTTAGTCTGTATTCATGTTCCTCATGATGTATATGAATCACCCTTTCTCTTATACACAACATTAATATTGCCTATAGATGTGTTAGGATAATTTCCAGTCTCATCCTTTTCAAGGTATTTTACCATATCCCATATTGTAAGAAGTGCAACCTGCACACCGTTTATTGCCTCCATTTCCACTCCTGTTCTGTATATAGCCTTCACCCTGCATGTAACTATTATTTTTGCCTCATCAATTTCAAAGTTGAAATCTATTGACATTACAGGGACGGGATGGCAATAGGGTATCATTCCGGATGTATTCTTTACTGCCATTGTTCCGGCTATTTTGGCAGTCTCTATAGTGTCCCCTTTTTTTACCCGGTTTTCCCTGATTAGCTTTATCGTTTCCTTATTGAGCTTTATGGTACCGGTAGCCATTGCCTCCCTGCTAATAATGTTCTTGTCTGTAATATCTATCATAACATTAACATGCTGTTTTCATACTAAAATCTTTATGGCTTTACACAAAAATCTGGGGAAAGAAAGCCAGGGAGATTATGATATGAATGAATTCCAGAAAATACAGGAAGTCTTAGGTACAGATAATACATAAACAGAATAAAGCAACAATTGTTACACCAAAAGCAAATATAAATTTATAAATGGATATTCTATCTCCTTTAATGAGTCTGACACAATCAATGGCAAGATACAAAAAGGCATATAAAAATTACAGGCATATTATGCTTGATATTGCTACAAAGAAAGAGCA
This sequence comes from Ferroplasmaceae archaeon UBA567, assembly GCA_002505185.1. Classification (GTDB taxonomy): domain Archaea; phylum Thermoplasmatota; class Thermoplasmata; order Thermoplasmatales; family Thermoplasmataceae; genus Ferroplasma. The sequence goes on from DAUP01000140.1 coordinate 3,647, forward strand.
TATAAAAATAATAGCAAGAAATGGGAAAGATTCATTCTGGAACAGGCAAAAAACATATCTCTATGCCCTCTGCGTAGAGAACAGCCTTTGCAATGGAGATCTTGATTTTTTTACCTTTGAAAACTCTGTAGTTCCTGGATGCATGAATTTTAAGTACAAATCTGGCCAGCTATTTATGTGCAATATGGACCAGAACCATAACTTTCTCGGTACATTCGGCGCTAACGAATATGCATTTTTAAAGGTACCCGAAGAGATAGTTCTTGATATAGGCAGCAAAGTTGGGGATTCTCCCATATATTTTACATTGAACGGGGCTAAAAATGTCATAGCCGTGCCTGAAGCATCTTTTCATGAAATATTGTTAAAGAATGTAAAGGCAAATGACCTGGAAAATAGGATATCCGTATCCAGTGCAACATACTGTGGTGGTGAGAAAGACCTTTCTCTGAAAGAACTTGCAGAAAAATATAAAATAGACAGTGGAGTACTGAAGGTTGATGGAGAAAATTCCATAAAGAAGTTAATATCAGAAGACAATGAGGTCTTTAAAATCTTTAAAAGAATTCAGGTACTCTTTGAAGGATCACCAGACGACATTGAAAAGAAGCTGCAGGATGCGGGATTCAAGACACATATAGAGAAAAGGGCATTGAAGGATGGCACGGGTAACACAGGCTTTGTCTGTGCTGAATTATAATAATTTTTTATTTTAAGAAAGATTTTAAACTTATTGTAAATACACAGTTAATGACTGGCAAGAGAAGAGCCATTTTTGTAGATCGGGATGGAACATTGAATTATGATAAGGGATACACTCATAAACTATCAGACCTGAAGATATATGATGATATTATACCTCTCCTGATGGACTATTATGAAAAAAATTTCCTCATCATTGTTATAACAAATCAGTCCGGAATAGGAAGGGGATACTACACCGTCGTGGAAATGGAATCATTCAACCGTGAAATTGCAAAGGAGCTTATATATAAAGGTATAAAGATAGAGGATTTCTTTTACTGTCCTCACACACCGGATCAGGGATGCAGATGCAGAAAACCGGAGACTGGACTAATTGAGGAAGCGGCCATAAAATATGATATTGATATAAGCAATTCGGTTGTCATTGGTGACAGGGAAAGCGTGGATGGGGAAATGGCCAGAAAACTTGGGATGAAATTTATAAAGGTGCATGGATACGATTAATTTTTAATTATATCAAATGCCCTGTTTTCAGGCTCGCCAGAAGCTTTCAGAATATAATCAACATAGAGCCTGGCTGATTCCTGATCTCCGTCCTTCAGGAAGACTATGCCCATCCCGTTGCTGCCTGCATCATAATACCTGAAAAAGCTCCCCCAGAACTCATTCTCAAATGCCGGTGACCCATTCTGTGATAGTGGAATAAGATCGTTGACAGAATTGATAATCAGAAGCGGGTTGCGAAGTGATTCCGTTCCTGTAACCAGTGAAGCCCATAGTTTAGATGCGAGGGCAGTGGCATCAGCCGCAGAGTTCACAATTCTCCGGTCATAGTATTCTGCACTGATATCAAACCTTTTAATGCTGAAACTTNNTTTTCGGCATTATCTATTATCCTTGCTGCTAGTCCTATTTTTCCATCTCCTGAAGGACCAGCAATCAATGTGGTTTTTTCTCCTCCTGCTATGGCATTTAGCATCTCTGCCTTCGTGTCCAGCACTATGGCTGTGTCCGATTCTTCACGCTGGAAATCCAAGAATCCGGTACTGGACTGTTGTGGTGCAGCTATTTTAGGATCCTTAGTGCTATAATCCAGTTCCAGGAAATCCTCAATTTTTGCCTTGTATGTATACAGTGTTTTTTTACTGCCCTTCATCAGTGGTTTTCTGATATTTCCAGAATACAGGCGGTATTTTTTGCCTCTTATCTCCTTCCAGTTAAGGTCAGTTTTAATGCAATTCTGAATTGTAGCCAGGATAACATTATTCAAATCCTCATCTGGTTTTTTCTTCATAAATTTATCATTTCTCTGCATGAATATTATCTTTACAAGATATTTGTCTTCCTGGAGCACATACTGATCCTTTACTGGCTTTTTATTATAATACATGAACCAGAACATAATTCCCTGACCGTCTGCCAGTTTTTCAATTACTTCCTTTATATCGTTGAATTCTACTCCAATATCGTAGTAATCCTTTTCTTTTCTGCTTTCTGAGACAAAATAATGATTCATAAGGGGCATGGCATCTATGGGATCAAGTTCCACCGACTGTTTTATGAAGGAAAATCTTGTGTTTGTATTCAGAAACACATGAATTCTGTTTTCTTTATTAAAATAGAAAAGGCCGAATTTCTGCCCTATAATGCTATAAAGCTTCTTATTATATACAGAATCTGTAGACCCATTTATAACTTCATACCACGCCATTTAAATACACAATACTTATAATATTCATTCATACTTAAATTTTGTCATATAAAGGTCATACAACAATACTTATAGAATGATACATTATCTTTACCATTAATGCGTATCATAGTGGTGTTTTCGAATGTTTTCGCTAGGAATTGATCTTGGAACCAGCAATACGGCTGCGGCTGTTACGGTTCTTTCAGAGGAGCAAAATAAAACTGTTATAATTCCCCTATCCGGTGGCAGGACAGGTATTTCACTCAGAAGCTCTGTATCATTTGACAGGTCGGACATAATGTATACAGGATTGGAAGCCGAAAAGATGAAAAAACAATATCCGGACGGCAATGCATCTGGATTTAAGGTTCGGATGGGAACTGAATATCTATACAGTGCCAATGGAAACTTTCACTCACCGGTTGAACTGAGTGCTATAATACTGGAACGGGTAAAAACTGAGGCTGAAAAATATATGAATTCGAAGCTTAGAGACGCCGTTATAGCCGTTCCTGCATATTTCAACCACAATCAGAGGAATGCAACCAGGGAGGCAGCCACTATAGCTGGAATAAGGGTAAAGCAGCTTGTCAGTGAGCCCACAGCTGCTGCAATATCATACTGGAATAGAGTTAGAACTAAAGAGGCAAAAAACATCCTTGTTTTTGACATGGGTTCTGGAACAACAGATGTAAGCATTGTAAGCGCCCGGGGGAGATATTTCAAAGTTTTGGGAACCTATGGCAATACCAGGCTAGGCGGATCTGACATGGACAGGCAAATAGAGGATAAAATGAAATTATTCCTGAGAAGGTTAAGTGTAATACCTTATCCCGCAGGCCTCAGAAGCGAGGCTGAAAAATTGAAGATCAAACTTTCAAGGCATGAATCAGCCGAGGTTTTACTGGGACCTGAAAAAATTAAATATACCATGTCTTCGAGGCAACTAAATGAAATTGTTGAAAGAATGTTGCCTGATATCTATAAATGCATAGATACAGCCATATCAAATTCCGGGATAAGCAGAAGCAGAATAAATATTCTTATACTGACTGGTGGTCCAGCAAGAATACCATTTCTATTTCATTCCATAGAGGATTACCTCTCAATCAGGGCAGTTAAAAATATTGATCCGGAAACTGCAGTTGCCATTGGGTCCTCCATACTGGCCTCTGGGTTTATAAATGGAGACAATGGTGAAATAGCAAGAATAAGATTAAATGATGTTGTTCCAATGTCCCTGGGGAGTGTGGTGCTCAACGATATAGCAGTTACTATGATCCCCGCAAACACTCCAATACCATGCAGTAATACCAGGCCATTTACCACAATTAGAGATTATCAGAAGGAGATAGAGGTAAAGGTGGTTCAGGGTGAACGGCCAATGGGTTCAGACAACATACAGATAGGAATTTTTCGTTTATCCGGCATAAAGCCCGCACCCAGGGGCGAGGCCTCTATAAACGTAACATACAGTGTGGACAAAAATGGAATACTGACCGTAACCGCAAGGGATGAGGATACAGGATCAAGCAGGGAGATAACAATAGACAATTCAATGCAGCATAACCCTGAGGAAATCAAGGAAATGAAGGATAAGGTAAAGAGATACTTTAAAGTGGACTCTGAAAGGAAAAAGATGGCTGAAATTATGAACAGGTCAGAACAACTGCTGCATAACCTTAAAGGAATAGCAAACAGGCAGCTTTCATCTGAAACTGTCTACTATAATATCAATGTGGATATACTGAGGGTGAGCAAAGCCATTAAAAGTAATAATATTAGGCTCCTGTCACAATTAACGGAAAAACTTGAGCTGGAATATGGATTAAAAAATAGTCTATAGAGATTCCAGGGATTCTTTAGAATCATTATAAAACTCCATTTCCCTCTGTTTATGCTCAGTGGGATGATGTGAACCTATTATCCGCGGATCATCCACAGATTCAAGAAATTCATTTAAAAGAGATTTATCCGATGACATTGCCATGAGTGAAGGTCCAGTATCCCCAGTGATATAGATGCCTGCATTCTTTTTAGAGAATTTTATAAAATTCTTCATAAGTGCCATGCTTTCCGGTGTCTGGATCACGTTTCCCCTTGACATAAGCACGGAGTTTAGATCGAACATTTCCTCCATTGCCCTTTGCATCAGATCTTCTATCTCAAAATCTTCATCTATAATTTCATTTATTCTCTTATATTTCCTATCCAGCCATGAATCATAGAACTGTGATTTGACCACTTCAGAATGAGCATCTGATGTCTGGTAATCAATATTCTTTGGAAAAATGGCATAGTTTATTTTGTCAGGGTAAGTGGGTATTCTAACGGCAAATGAGTCTTCCTCCATAATTCCTGGATAGGAAAGCCATATGGAGGGCCCATTTATTGCTGCACGAGTTCCCGATCCGGATACCAGGCGGGCATACCTTGAAACGAAGTTGTCATCCCCTCCAGCCTTATGCCCAAAAACATTTTTTATCAGGCATCTGGCAACGGCGGAGGCAACGGCGGACGATTCACTTAAACCTTTCGCTTCATTGTATTTCCTGTATCTTTTGATATAAAATTTAAAACTTCCTCTGACTCCAGTGTTTTTTCTGAATATTTCAAGAGGCTTTCTATATCTTTCAATATATCTGTCGGCTTGGTTTCCATCAAGAATAACTGAGTCAGAGTTTTCCTTTTTTGTATACATGCATGCACTGTACACAAGTGAGAAATCCGTATTGAATGATATTGAGGGGTTATATGCGATTTTATAATAATCATCATAATATCCTAAGAATTTTTCAAAGGCCTTAATTGGATAACTGTACCCAATGGAAATTTTATCAGGTTCCAATTCTGGATTGTAATTCTCAAGCTTTCTGTATAAACCTTTTTCAATTAATTTTCGTTTTATGTTTTCCCCTTCAAACTTATAGTCCATATAACCTTATAATAACATAAATTAAAAACTTCACATAAAATCTAATTATGTTTTCTAACTTTACAATTCAATCAGAAAGAAAGCTACTGAGTTTACGATGTGGATGAATTCTCTGGAAGAAATGTACATTTATGGCTCTCTTCAACATTGGATGGGTATATAAGTAATACAGTCTATTCATCCCTGTAGGAGTGTCGGCAGCGTGAGTTTTCCTGCAACGAGCAATATCACGGTGTCACTGTATTCTGGATTCTTGAAATCCTGAGACTGCCTGAACGCGTCTTGAACCTGTCATTTGCCCATTCTGCAAGTGTCTTGCTCAGATAGGGAACTATTGTAGTGTTGATTAAATCGATGAAATGTCTCTTCATTCCAAGATCTTTTATATATATACCAGCTCTTTCACGTATAGATCAACTTTCACTTCTTGTACATACGATATTTCTCACGAGTCGGTGTTTTAGGCAATAATTCACTGCCAAGCGGGTGTGGGACACAATTCTAA
>DAUP01000141.1:0-911 GCA_002505185.1 Ferroplasmaceae archaeon UBA567
CAAACTCAAAGATTGAACTTACCGGGAAGGATATATTCCCCTATGTGGAGAGATTGCTTAGTGCAGAGATATCCGATTCTGATATCAGGGATATACTGAAGAAGATTGGGATAGACTGTGATATATCCCCAATAACAAAGATTGTTTTAGAGAACGACAGAAAACTGGGAAAGGCTTTCCTGAGGATTAAATGAAACTCCATTTTAAAACAGGCCTTAAAAGATGCCCTGAATGCAAATCAAAACTGGTCATCTGCAAGACATACAGGAGAACAGTAAAGTCCAGTGGATATGGAATATTTGATGCAGTTGTACATACTAAGAAGTGCCATGTGCATGGTTTATTCGGTCCAGAACAGCTCTCAAATATAGTAAGCCCACACTGCACATATGCCAATGACATTATGGTAGATGCAGGAATAGACAGGTTCATAAAGGGCTATTCATGTTCAGAGATATCCATGCAATTAGGAAATGGCATATCAGAAAGGCATGTGAGAAACATCAGCAATATGGCAGGTGAAATAATAATGGAGATACATGAGGAAAATGTTACCAAGCTAAAAGATGCAATGAATTCCTATATACTTCAGATAGATGGAACAACAGATTCTGAATTTGCCATGGTCATCGTTGTGAGGGATGCCATATCCGGTTTCACACTCTATGCAGAGAAATGCCATTCAGAATCATTTGAGAGTGTAAAGGATATACTGCTCAAAGTAAAGGAGAAATTCAAAATACCATCTGGAGCAATATCAGATATGCGTGCAGGTATACTGGAAGCCCTTGAACATGTATTCCCTGGAATACCGGTAAGGATATGCTTAATGCACTTCCTCCGTGACCTTGGAAAGGATCTCCTGAGTGATATGCATACCGATCTGGGTATAATGATCAATAAAATAGGTA
>DAUP01000141.1:1034-1799 GCA_002505185.1 Ferroplasmaceae archaeon UBA567
TACAGGGGAGGATTCCATAAAACTTCTCAATACTGCAATAAAGGAGATTACACGCATAACAAAAAACAATAGGATTGTGAAAACTGTTAAGAAACTCTCAGGTATAAATATGCTCTTCCAGAAGATCAGGAATGCATTTAACATGCCTGATAAGGGCAATCTTTCAGCTGATATGGAGGATGATGATTCAATTCAGGAAAAGTGTAATATTGTGATAGGTGAGATGGAAATATACCTTCACACGAATATCCCTGCCCATATGTTCACTGCTGCAAAGCATATAATTACAAGATACCATGAAAGAAAGGCCATGCTGTTTGCCAATAATCCGGAACATACCATACCGAGGACAANNTGGAACAGTTCTTTAGAAAACTTCGCAGGAATGTCAGGAAGAGGTGTGGCAACATTGCTACAGGAAACATTCTTGCACAGAGTGGCGTATCCTTAGCAATATTCCAGAACATGGACAATCCAGAATATGTTANNAAGGATATTCCATCTGTATTTGCAAAGTACAGGAAACCATTCAAGAAACCGGGAATGACTAAAGATAAGATAATAAAACTTGTAGATACAGGAACAGATATGATGCTTGCAGATTCCTTATCTGATACTCCCTATAATGATAAAATGATGGATAAAGCCAATGAAGTACGAAATTCAAGCATTTAAAAATAGGAAATTCGGTAGAATCAACCATCAATTTCCGCCATAGAAATAGCCAAAAAATAAAAATGGTTTCATTCATTTATATATAAAAAT
>DAUP01000141.1:1964-4164 GCA_002505185.1 Ferroplasmaceae archaeon UBA567
ACAAAAAGAAAGATTATCGGAAAAACCTTTATAGATGTTTTCAGGGAAGAGGCAGATTCCTTCGGCGCAACATATCTGCTTCAGGGCACTATTGCACCGGACTGGATAGAAAGTGGAGGCGCATCAAGGGATACCATAAAAAGCCATCATAATGTGGGAGGGCTTCCGGCTGATATGGGTTTCAAACTCATTGAACCATTACGGGATCTGTATAAGGATGAGGTCAGAGAGGTTTCAAGATATTTCGGGCTGCCTGAAGTTATGCCTTTCCCAGGACCAGGACTTGCAATAAGGATTATAGGTGAAGTTACAGAACACAAGCTTCAGATATTAAAACAGGCAACAGATATACTTGAAAGATCAGTAAATGAGAGGTATTCTGGAGAAAGGCCGTGGCAATATTTCTGCGTACTTCTTCCTGTGAAGACAACAGGGGTTCATGGGGATCAGAGAACATATGGTGAAACAATAGCCATAAGGATGATAGATACCCTGGATGGGATGACCGGGACATTTTCAAAACCTGACTGGGATCTGCTTTCTGACATTTCAGTGAACATTACAGATGAAATACCGGAAATCAACAGAGTTGTCTATGATATTACGGACAAACCCCCGGCCACTATAGAATGGGAATAATTATATAATAATTTACAATTCTATAAAAAAGGTAGTCATTATGATGGAAGAGCAATTACTAATACCGGAGGAAGAATATCAAAAATCCGGTGTCCATATTGGAACACAGGTCAAATCAAAGGATATGGATAAATACATATTCAAAATAAGAAATGATGGTTTATATATACTGGATATTAAAAAAACAAACCATGCACTGATAGAGGCTGGAAAAATGCTGTCAAGATACCAGCCGGAGCAAATTCTTGTTGTGGCACAGAGGCAATATGCTTTCAAGCCTGTTGCAAAATTTTCTGAAATAGTTGGTTCCAGCTCTATTATAGGCAGGTTTATACCTGGAACGCTTACGAATCCAAATCTTAAATCCTATTACAATGCAAAGATAATACTGGTAACAGACCCACTGGCAGATACACAGGCCATGAAAGAAGCAATAAGAATAGGCATACCAGTAATAGCCCTATGCGACGCAAACAACAAAACAGACTTTGTCGATCTTATTATTCCGACCAACAACAAGGGCAGAATGTCCCTTGCAGTGATATACTGGTTAATGGCCAGAGAAATTTTGAAGAACAGGGGAGAAATAAAATCATATGATGAGATGAAATCTAAAATAGATGATTTCGAGGTCCAGATTTAGATATCCCTCAATCTTTCTATATCAATATATTTTAATTCACCATCTATAAAACCGGCAACCAGCGTCTTTTTTCTGACACTTGTTGATAATCTTATTGCCCGGCTTATTTTATACCATTCTTCCCGTTTCATTAGGCTCACAAGGAATTCTGCATGATTTTCCATGGAATCTGAATATATCCGGAAATTCTGCCCGTACTTAAAACCACTTTTTACAATAAAATGACGTTTTATAAGGTCACTGTAAAGCTGATCTTCCTCTGTGCCCGGTTCTCCAAGGACGTAATTAGCTTCAAATTGATTGAGTATCTTAACACCCATAAATTCCTGACCAAACCACTCAGGCCTGGCGTTTGTTGTATAATAGATATTATTAAGTTTTCCTAATTTCCGCACAGATATATTGGAATCTGCATTTCCTTCAGGATCAATAAAATCTGCCCTGAAATACGTAATGCTCTTTTCCTCATCAACAGTTATGAATATGGCCGGAAGGTTCTGGTAAAGCCATGAAAAATCAGTTACTTCTCCCTCCTTAATTAATATTACAGGTATATTATACTGTTCTCCTGGTCTCCGATAAAAAAACCTGTAACCATCCCGTTTCACAATGAACCCCTTACTCTTTAATACAGAATATACATAGTAAATATAGAGATCTTCGTTAAATACACTATTTATAAGATCCACCATGTTCATTTTGGTTTCTGGTACGATCTTTCCCTTCATGTATAAATATATGGATTCGCATGGGTCAAGGAACAATGTATCTCCCTCCAACTTGCCGGTATGGTATTTATTTATTATTTGTGGAACGTTCATATTAGACAGCTGAAAATGGATATTTTTGCATATAATGTCCATAATAGATATTATTTACTTTGATTATAAATTTTTGCCAGGGCATAGCCTATAATAT
>DAUP01000144.1:0-361 GCA_002505185.1 Ferroplasmaceae archaeon UBA567
GCCTGTTTCTCCTGTTCCTGCGATACATGGATTTCTCCTGATTGAGTTTGGGTATATTGGTTCTTATGACCGCTTCTCCTGATATCAGTTCCTTCTTTTCTGTGACTGCTGAGAATCCAATATGCTTGTATCCTGCATCTATACCCAATATTGTAGGATCTGTATATTCCTCACAATGCCAGAGCAATTGTAATGTGAATGGATTGGAAGAAACTACCCTTGCTTTTTTCTCCTTCAAGAGATGCCTTGCCTTTGCAGGCTTGCATGGCATTAATGGTTTACCATCATCGTTTAAAATAAATACCAGCATATCGACTTTATGCCCTCCTGCTGGCTGGAGTATGTCCACATCGGGGTTGTT
>DAUP01000144.1:423-5727 GCA_002505185.1 Ferroplasmaceae archaeon UBA567
ACTCTTGCGCTGTTCCTCACGGAACAAGCCCCCTGCGTGAGCTGGGGGTAGTTGACTGGATTGCCACCCCTATGATTTCCCCTATATCATCTATTGAATTACTCTCCATATATTCCTTCAATGCTCTGGACATGTTATTAAATATCCCTATTCCATTTTTCGAAATTGCTGTGCCTATCTGTACTGCCGATGCCCCTGCCATCATATATTCCAGTGCATCCTCAAAGGTGGTTATACCGCCCACTCCAATAATAGGCTTGCCAGTTATCTTTTTAACCTCATATACATACCTTATACCCACTGGTTTTATAGATTCTCCACTGAGCCCTCCGTATATATTGCTCAGTACGGGCTTTCTTGCGTGTATATCTATCTTCATGGCCTTTATTGTGTTTATGAGCACGTAAGCGTCGGATTTCTCTGCGGCTGTTGCCTGTTTTATCATATCAGAAGTATTTGGTGAAAGTTTTGAATATATGGGTATATTTACCTTGGACTTTACTTCTGATACTATTGCAGCAACAAGTTCAAAATCAGATCCGACCTCCATACCGTAACCGTTCACATGGGGGCATGAAAGATTAAGTTCCACGGCCGAGGCACCGTATGACTGCATTTTTTTTGCAAGCATGGCAAATTCCTCTGGTGTCTGGCCGAAAATACTTCCTATGACAGGTTTCCCTGAAGAAATAGCTATTTTCATTTCCTGCCCATAATTTTCTATGCCGGGGTTTGAAAGCCCTATTGCATTGATTGCTGAATTATTTTCCTTATATATTACTGGTGGATCAAATCCCCTTCTTTCCTCGGATCCTATAGATTTAGTCACTGCGGCTCCAGCACCAGATTCAAGAATTCTTTTTATTGTGTATCCATTTTCATCAAGTATGCCTGAGGCAAGAATAAATGGATTTTCCAATTCTATTCCTATGTGAGTGTCAAATTGCATATGTATCTAAAGTTATTCATAATATCTAAATTATTCTAATCCATAAAGTTTGCCGGAAAATTTTGAAGCTGGACAGAATCTTTTATTGGAAAACCATTATAGCTATATGCCAGAGTATATGGGAGCATTACCTCCTTGTCAGTAAGGTACATATTGCCACCTTTCTCTGAGAAATAAATGCATGTGTCTATGTATTTGTATCTCATTGCAATATTCTGTGTGAAGTCCAGATATTTAGCTATTCTACTGTATGTGAGGTTGTTGTTTATGACAACCACAGATGCCCCGTTTATAATGGTATCCATAAGATCGTTTTCAGTCTCTGGGTAGTTCATTACTGTTAGTTCAAAAAATTTTGAAAGCTCGTCATATAATTTCAGATTCAAATATCTGTGTGTTATAGCATCATAATCTATAACAAATATGGAGTCAACCTTTAATTTAAGAATCTGATATATATTTTCATAATTTGATACCTGTTTATCCTTAATAGTTACGCAATACACCTGTAAACATTAAATTAAGCCTTATTAATATTTTTATCCTGATTGGATAATGGGATACCTGAGAATCCGTAGTATAGCTTTATATATGAATTAATATTTGCATTATGAAAAAAGGCGTGAATATAAGACAAAAGCAAAAACCAGAACCTGCGACGGGAAAATATATTTCAATTATTGTTAACATAATGACGATTGTTTCAATATTCTTCATATTTGTAGGGATAATAGCATCCTTGTATGCTGGACTGGTTATGAAGCATGGGACAATCATAGAATATACATTTACTCTCTGGTTCTGGCTTGCCAGTGTATTTTTCGGAATACAGAGTATCGGTTACTTTCTTTCATTCCGGAGAAGCAAAAGTAAATATCTAGAAACCATAGATAATGGCTATGTGTCTGGAATCCATGACAGAGTAGCCGTACTTGTCCCAATCTATAATGAAGATCAAGAAATGGTTATAACAAATCTGATTGCCATATACTCCAATGCTAAGGATAATGCAGATGTTTATGTCCTGGATGATTCAACAAAAGGCGATTCTACCTATATAGTTGAATTATGCAAAAGACTGGGAATGAAATACGTACACCGCGAAAATCGCAGAGGCTACAAAGCTGGAGCCCTGAACGATGTTCTGAAAACTTTGAATGAGCCATATGCCTGTGTTCTTGATATAGACCAGATGCCATCACCAGATTTTTTGAGAGAAACTACAGCCATACTGGACAAAAATCCAGAAATAGGATTTGTCCAGGTTCCACAAATATATTCTAATTCTGATTCCAGCGTTCTTGCGGAAATTGCACAGGCACAGCAATTTATATTTTATGAAATACTCACAGAGGGAAAGAGTGTTTCGGGGACACTATTCTCCTGTGGGACCAATGTGGTCTACAGGGTAGAGGCATTAAAATCAGTAGGTTATTTTGACGAATCAAACATTGTGGAGGATATAGCCACAACAGTAAATATGGCAATAAAAGGTTGGACAGGTATTTATTTCAATAAAAAACTTGTGTTCGGCCGTGCACCGGTTACTATGCAAGGTTATGTGAACCAGCAATGGAGGTGGATGTACGGCTCACTAACTTTAATGCCGAAAATACTGAAAACGATTATGTTCAGCAAAAATTTTTCCCATAGACAAAAACTGGACTGGTTTGCTACAACAACATGGTATACATTTGGGTGGTTCTATCTTATATTCCTTTTATCACCAATACTTGATCTTTTTGGAATAAGAGTCCTGACAATCAATAACCTGCTTTATTTAGTTGCCTGGCTTCCATACACCATGCTCGTGATGACAACATTTGTGCTTTCACATGTCGACAAAAAAGCACCATTGCGGTTTGTATTCTTAAACATGGCTGCAAATGTCCTTATTTTCCCTCTGAGCATTTCTGCTACAATAAGTGCATTGCTAAAGAAATCAAGGCCGTTTACGACTGCAAGGACTGGTGGAAAACTCCCATGGTCCCATTTCTGGCCGCAAATTACCATTATGGTTTTTCTGCTCATTGCCTCAATTTATATGGTTATCCAGAACAATCTATACACAGATATATCAGCATTCTGGGGGTTTTTCCAGTTCATGCTTTTGGTACCAATTTTCTTTGTTAATAGAACACCAAGGGAATCTTCGATAGATTCTCCAGTTTTCAAGGGTCAATAACAATCATACTATTTCTGCCTTTTATATATCCTGTAAATGGAGTTTCTATTTTATCCATTATTCCTGTTATATTTATATTCTCTATATTTTCACCAAAATTTATGCCAGTTTCTATTTGATTCCCGGTCGTGTTAGAAATAATAGCATCAATATAGATGTTCCTGGCATTCGCTATGGCTAAACCCGTTATTCCACTGTCAATGATTCTAAGATTCATTCTTATATTCCTACTGAATGTTTTGCTATATTTCCCTATCAGGAGTCCACATGTGTTATTGATTCCCTTATAATCCTTTGTATTACTCCATATTGTCCCCTGAAAATAGGAGTTTTCTGTTGAATCCACCTGCACGCCAGTATAATTACAGGAATCTATTGAAAAGTTAGAGAAACTCAGGTTATTGGCATTGAATACCCTGATCCCCGTGGAGCATGCGACAATTTGCATCTCCTTGATTCGTATATCCGCGGCATGTTCAATGCTAAGCCCTACATTTCCTCTGTAGATATCTACTGTATCTATTGCAATATTGTACCCTCTGATCAGAATAGCGCGCATGGGTTCTTTATCATAATTTGTTCCGGTATTGTACACCTTTAGATATCCCACATTAATGTTGTTGTTTTTTCGACTATTCCCCAATAAGATTCCACTCTTTCCGTTTGAATTGGCAATTAAGTATTCTATGTCTGCATAGGGTTCAACCCTTATAAAAGGTTCAAAACCATCTTCAATGTCATTAACAAGTATTGCCTTATTAGATGAAATAAGCCGTGTCCCACTTTTTATAATTAAGGATTCTCGTATATGGTATTCACCAGATCCTAGTATGACGAATCCATCAATGCATAAATCTATGGCCTCCTGAATTCCGGAGGTGGGAGAGTTGTTATCTGGCTTTACTATTGGCATAATATAGAATAATGTGGTGAATAATAATAATTTCTTTCCACTTGAACATCTTCTCTCCCTTAAACTATCGTACTTTTTGTGTAGGGGAAATTAAAAAGACCGGGAGATCAACAATTTTAATATATAGCGATATGAATAAAGAATATTTATATCGAATTATAAGGAAACATGGTACCCGATGCTTCTTAAAAATAGTCCCTTATGTTTAGTAATGTTTCATTGTCTCCGGGAACAGAAAAGAGTATTCCCGTAAGCCTGTACTTTTTAAATTTCTTCATGTAGAGGTGCAGGTCTTCGACTCTAACAGATGATTGATTGATTTTTTCAAGTATATTTCCATTTTTTTGAGTTTTAACAATTATGTATGGGATAAGTCGTTCCGTATTCATGCTCTCTAGAATTGAAAGATCGTCGAAATTTATTACAAGGAATAAATTTGCGTTTAGCTCTAACCTTCCATTTATATCTTTTAAGGCTTTTCTAAAGCTTAAAATTAATCCAGATTCTACACCCCTGTGCCTGGCAAGGTTCATAGCATAGACAGAATCCAGATCATTTAGCTCCTTACCATAACGTGGTTTGTCGCCCTGTGTAAATATGATTGATGCTTTTATTGCCTTAGCTGCTGTGATTATGGACCTTAATTTAAGCTCATTTATATCCTTCAATCGCTGGTTAATAATAATGTCTTTTTCTGGAAATTGCCTCCTAATTATATAACCTATGAGCTCTGGAGGCATAGTGGGATACCCCAGTGGATTGTCCGGTATATTGAAGCCATCAAACATATCCATGTGCTCAATCATACCCCTGAGACTCTCTAAGTTTCTTGAAGGATATATTTCGGCATATATTTTCATTTATTACCATACACATAATAAAATAAAGAGTTTTTTGTCCATGGTCAATAGAACCTGTAATATTAATTTTAAATTACCATGGCTAATTACCATGAAATTTTATATCTCAATCAAATTTTCGTCCCCCATTTTTTATACTATAATATAATCATATTTCCATGAGAGTGGAATACAGTTATGGAATTGTTGTATATTCCAGATGTAAGGATAAATATAATTTCCTCCTGCTGAAAAGAAAGGAAGGTTGGCTTGATTTTCCAAAGGGGCATATAGAAGAAGGAGAAACTGGAATACAGGCCGCACTAAGAGAAACTATGGAAGAATCCGGTGTAAATTTAGTTCCAGAAAATCTTGTTCCATTTTTTCATTATGATATTACTTATTACTTTACCTTCAG
>DAUP01000032.1 GCA_002505185.1 Ferroplasmaceae archaeon UBA567
TGCATTTGTGATCAGGATATTCAGAATGTCTGGAGAAAGTATATTTATGCTGCCTTTTGGAAAACTCTCACTTAATTTGCCATAATTCTTATTTGCTTCCTTTTCAAAGGAACTTATTTCATCAACCATACATTCAAAATTTGAAAGTGCATATAAACCTATGTATTGTCATAAACATCTTAACAAGTTTAAAAAAGGCTCCATTTCAATAGATGATAGTAAATACCTTCGTGAATCTGATATCCTGGTATAGTGCTTTTATAGACTGGAATCCTCACTGTCTATAGGTATCCTGGAAACTTTTTCTATTTCTCCCTTAATGTCATGGTTTTTCTTCTGTTGATGAATTTCGGAATGTTGAATTTGGATGTAAAAGTAATCATTATCGCATTCTGTATGCAATATATTGACGTTGAATGTATTGTGCAATAGTCATTACCATTATATTAGAAAATCTACTATGGCATCACTGATAAATACCTTTTTCCAGTAATTTACAACATTGATAAAATGAGAGATTACTAACTGTATAGGGTGTTCCAACTTTTCGAGATCGTGGGCTATATGTCTAGTATTATATGGCCAGGTAGAAACTTTTCACTCACTTTTATCTCCCAGCTTACGAAAATAGGATTGCCACTCGCAAATGTTAAATCCGGAATCATAATTATGATAATAATATGGATGGAGTTCCATTAACTGCCACGATGCTGATGACTCCTGCAGAATAGAGTGGAAGTGATACATTGACATTTGAAAGTATAATATTCAGGAGTAATAAAGCCATTGATGAAATTGACCATAAAAATGAGTTATTTGAAGATTTGTCGCTTAAAATAATCTTTAAAGGCATTCTGGGAAACACAAATAACCAGGATTTTGAAGAAGTATTATATAAACCATTAGATAGCATAGAGGATATCCTATACAGGCAGCAAATTTTTAATGATTTACGAAGTCCACAAATATTTAATGCTATAAAACAATTTTCCGAAACATCATCCACCATTTTCTACAATATTGGGAAATTAGGTGATTTATACAACCTCCAAAGAGAACGATGGCTCCTGGATTCTGTTTACATTTACTGCAATGCCCTTAAGCATTTATATAATGAATTGAATGAACCTTCCATAGTATCAGAGGGACTAATAGGTATTAGAGAATATATTGGACAGTATATGGAATCAAAGGAATTCAAATCTCTCGAAGATGAAACCAAAGAACTGGAAATGGATCTTTCTTCTATCAAGTATATGATGACAATCAAGGGTGTAAAAATAACTGTACGAAAAGATCAGGAGTCCGATAATTATGCCACAGAAGTGGAGAAAATATTTTCCAAATTTCTTGATGGAGACATTGTAGATTCTGGAAAGAATTTAAAATATGGATTTGGCCATGTTGAGGCAGCCCTTGTTGAACTGGTATCATCCCTTTACCCGAAGCAATTTAACAGGTTAAAGGAATTTTACAGAAGAAGATTAAATTTTCTGGAGCCTACTATAGCCCGGTTCATGCATGAAATTGATTTTTACCTAAAATATTTAAAATATATAGAGCCAATGGAAGAAAACGGGCTTTCATTCTGCATTCCCCAGATACAACAGGACCCACAGAGAATGTATTGCATTGATTTCTTTGATGTTGCACTGGCGAAAAAACTTGCCGATCATAAGAGGATCCCAGTTCTAAATAGCATTATGGCTGATCAAGATTCACGTATAATTATTGTTACAGGACCAAATAATGGAGGCAAAACCACCTTCGCTAGAGCCTTTGGACAGGCACATTATCTCGCCCTGCTTGGATTCCCCATCCCCGGTAAAAATGCAAGCATATTAAAAGTTGATAGAATATACTCACATTTTGAGAAATCTGAGGTTCCAGAAAATGCTATTGGAAGACTGGAGGAAGAATTGGAAAGAATGCATTACATACTTGATAATGCAACCGGTAAAAGCCTTATTATTGTCAATGAGATGCTAAGTTCTACAACACTCAAGGATGGTATAGAAATCGGTAAAAACATAATAGGGAAAATACGTGAAAAGGGTTCTTTATGCCTTTACGTAACGTTTATACATGAACTGGCTGAATTGCCGGGAACCAGAAGTTATGTTAGCCAGGTTGACAAAAAAAATCCAGAGATGAGAACCTATAGAATATTACCCACAAAATCTGACGGCATGGCCTATGCTAAGGCACTGGCGGAGAAATACGGGGTCACGTATGAGATGTTAAGGAGGAGAATTTCATGATAAAAACATATCTTCTAGACTATAATGGAATAAAACATCATACTGATACGCTCCCTTGGAACAGCAATGCACTGATAAATGATCTGGGCCTAAAACCAATACTTAACATCATGGCATCCGGTGATGAATTCCTTCTTAAAAATTCTACAGCATTTCTCCTTAACAGTGCTGATTCCATTGATGAAATCATATACAGACAGGAAATCTTGAAAGATTTCATTGAAAATAATGAAATCGCACTGAAAATATACGAGATTGCCAGTTCATTTTTAAAAGAGGCTCAGAAACAGTTTTTCTGGTTTAGCAATAATGAATCACTTTCAATGCAGATATCAATAGACGTTCTCAAATTGTTTGCAAAGCAGATGGATCAAATAAGAGAAATTATGTCGATAATAAGTAAAAAAATAAAATCTAGAGGATTGAAAAAATTTAATCATGTTGTTACGGAAGTATTCCATAGTGAATATATGCAAGAGATATTAAATAATCTAGAAAGGCTTCAATTCAAAGATGGAATTACTCTCAGTGTGTCACTTGGAATGGGCAATGAGGGCAAAGACTACATACTTCATAAACCCGGTGTTAAGAAAAAGAACATAAAGAAAATTATGGGTGAAACAATTGAACAGCACTATACCTACACACTGGCTGACAGAGACATAAGTGGCGGGGAGGAGATAGTGGATATAAGAAATAGGGGAATAAGAAGTGCTGCCATGGCATTGAAAAAATCAGCCGAAAACAGCATGAAATTTTTTAAGGATCTCAGATGTGAAATTGGTTTTTACCTCGCTTCTCTTAATCTCCTTGAGGAAATCAAAAAAAGATCTGGCAGATACTGTTTTCCTGAGCCACTGGAAATAGGAACCGATAAGCTTAGATTTAATGGATTATATGAACTCGGGCTTATGCTGGCCACAAAATCTACAGTAGTTCCAAACAATATTGATGGGTGTGATAAAAGGCTATTTGTAATAACAGGCACAAACAGAGGGGGAAAATCAACATTTTTAAGAAGCATAGGACAGGCACAATTGTTAATGCAGTGTGGAATGTTTGTGCCCGCTGAAAGTTTCATCAGTAGCATTGTTACAGGTATATTCACACATTTCAAACATGAAGAGGATATTACAATGGAACGGGGCAAATTCGATGATGAACTTTCAATGATGAATGATATAGCCGCCTATATTAGAAAAAACGGAATGCTCCTGTTTAATGAATCATTTTCTTCAACGAACACACGTGAGGGTTCAGAAATAGCAATGCAGATTACTAATGCATTATTGGAAAATGGAATAAGAATATTTTTTGTATCTCATTTATATGAATTTGCGTCTGCTATGATGGATCAGAATGATACCAGTTCAATGTTTCTAATTGCTGAAAGAACGAATGCTGGGGAACATACATATAAGATAATACAGGGAAGCCCATCGGTGACTGGTCATGGTATGGATTTATATAAAAAAATATTTAATACCTCTGGGTGATAAATTCCAACCCTAAAGATAGTGGTAAAACTATGGAAACACATATTGTTTTACGCAATATATTCTTCTGAACCATTTCAGACAGGAATGAAAGAAACTGGATGATATATTACTCCATGTTGATCGTATCTGGTTGATCAGATTTCATAGTATGATAGAATTCAAATCGAGAGAATCTACTGGGAATTTTTGAAATAAAAGATTTCAAGATAATGCCAAATGGGGAGTTCTAAATATTATACCCTCCAACCAGTTAATACATTAATAAATTATCAGATAAAATTTAAATCATACCATCCCCTTGATTCTGAGCCGCGTCCTGATCGATAACTACCGGCTTCGCTTCTGTGGGAAGTTTGTTGAAACTGATTATCAGTAGAATGATTCCTATTAAAATAAGTATAATGCCGACTAATATTACAGTAAAGATAACACCAATAAGCAATAACAGTGCACCTGTATGAAAATCATCTATTCCGGTTAGTTCATACACACTATTATATGCTAAATATTCGAATATAACAGATACTAAAACTGCCATAACTACAAGGAAAAGTGTCAAAAATATCATTCCAATTGCTGATACAGAAATACGTGATATTGCATTAGGGGGTCCAGTAGTCGTGGTAAATGCTACAGGAAGCAATAGTAGAATTATCACTATTGCACTAATGGTACCAAGTACTATCCCAGAAATCAAGCTGTATAACATATATTTGAAAGGTTTTTGGTTTCCATAATAATTTGATATTGATTTTAGGGAAAGAAATAACAGAATTAATCCAATTATTGAAATAATAAATCCTAATCCATTCGTTAATATATTTGCGCCAGTTCCGACGAATTGTAGAATAATTCCTAAAATGCCGTATGTACGAGCGGATTCCAGTTCTGGTATATTTTGTTTATACATATTATTAAGGTTAACAAATATATCTATATAATATATTCGTTAATATAAATAGCAATGCGCAAAAATGATTTGAGAAACTATATAATCAGAAATTTGAGGTGGATATCTTTACATATGAAAAAGGAGCGATTCTCTCATATTTTTAATACGATGATATCTGGTGATCTGCACCATTTATTTATTGGACAGTTATAATAGAGATAAAGAAGAGTCCATAGGGGATTTTGCACATTTTTTGCACACACAGAAAAAAAATGGTGATATGTATACTTCGGAAACTCTGGGGTAAACAGAAAGTACTGATTGTCATAGAATCATTCACTGCAACACACATTTCGGAGCTGTATAGAGGTTATGAAGTATCAGAGGCACAGTTCCAGAGATGGAAGGATAAACAACTGCGCAGGCATTCATAAGAGATATATCTAAAATATTAATAGTACATATCAATCCAAGTAAGTCCATAAATTTTGCATAACTCATACCTGATATTAATGCATTAGTTCTTTAAATTTTTTAGTTGTTGAATTTTATCCGATATTTTTTGAACTTTAATAAAATGGGACACAATCCATGCGGCACAATACTCTGGAATCCCTAAATATAATAGTTTGAATCCATTGATTTTATAATATTTCATTAATTCATAGAAACTAAAGTTGGAAACGAACAATGCGTCTGCAGCACACTTAATTCTTCGTTGAATTTTTTTAAGAATGTGTTGTTCATATCTGCCCTCTCTTCCAGACCCATTATTTTTAATTTTCAGGCAATCATAATCCAAGTTCAAATCCACAAATTTAAGAAGACTGAATTCGGTGCATATCTTTTCAAAATATACATCTTCAAAACAATTTATATCCGGCCATGCATCTAAAAATGTAAACAGTTTTCTATTTCCTATAAACACATTAGGGGTACAAGGCTCTCCCTTCAAGCGAATAACCAAAATTTTATCACTTTCTAAGTGCTCTTCATATGTATCAATAATTTTCGATATATTTGATATTTTAATATCGAAATCGATAATGTAATATATTTACTG
>DAUP01000054.1 GCA_002505185.1 Ferroplasmaceae archaeon UBA567
CTAACTTCTGCTTTTCTTTCATATTTTTCACTATATTTTTTAAAACCCTCTAATCAACAAGAGATAAAAATACATGAATAAGGGCATGTTAGTAAGGTCTATAAATGTTATTTATATAAATTTTGGGATTATAAAAATTTATCAACGAAACACATCATTTTTCGTCTTTCACGAAATATTCCTTAAGTTTATCTGAAACCATATTTACTGATGTTTTTAACAGGGCAGCTGGCGACCATGGAATAAGCAATTCAGGGTTCATCAGACGGAACCAGTAGTTCTCACTTATGTTCTCAACCATATATCTGGATCTGTACGCAAGTATAAATTCGCCAAAAACAGATTTATAATATCTGTATGGTTCATATATAACTGGCTGTACATATTTGAAGTTCAGATGCTGTACATATTTTCTTGCTATCTCTATATGAGCCAGCATTTTAGAATATCCTGGAAAATACGAATCGTTATATACTCTCATATGCAGCTCCCATGGAGCTTTTATAATTTTAGAAATTCCATAATCCTCTCCATGATCAAAGCTTGGAGTGGCATTTGCAAAGCCCCTGTGTGTCTTAAGATATTGTATTACCATATCAGATTTGTTTTCTGGTATCAAAAGTGAAAAAGACTCCTCATCCTTTACAGTGTTCCTGTCTATATGTATGCTTTTGTTATCCTTAATCTGAATGTTTTTCGGAAACAATATATAAGACATTGTCATCCTTATTACATTATATAATAAAATTTTTCCTAAAATAAAGTTATAACTGTTATATCCGGAAATAATGCATCTACTTATTTTATGCACACATATATTTATTAATATTATATAATTTTACCAGTATGGATTTAGAGGAATATAAAAACCAGGGCATTGCGGCCAGGAAGAATATGGATATTAACCAGATTAAAATAATAGGAGAGGGCATACTAAATTCTTTTAAAAACAATGGAAAATTGATTGTTTTTGGAAACGGAGGATCAGCCGCCGATGCACAGCATTTCGTAGCGGAACTCACAGGACATTTCATGAAGGAAAGAAAGGCCCTCCCGGCAATAGCATTGACAACCAATACTTCATCCCTCACAGCAATAGGAAATGACTATTCATATGAGGATATATTCTCAAGGCAGATCCAGGCATTATGCAGAAAAGAGGATTATGTTGTGGGGATCAGCACCTCAGGAAACTCAAAAAATGTTGTAAAGGCAATCGAAGAGGCAAATTCCATAGGTGCATTCACTCTGGGGTTCACTGGAAAATCTGGTGGAAAGCTTTCAGGCATATGCAGAAATGTTTTTCATGCTGACAGTGATCTTACCTCTATAATACAGGAAATACACATAACGGCTATACATATGATATGCTCCATTATTGACGGGAACTATTGAGATCACAGATAATTTTTTATAAATATTTTGACTGACCTCTTATGATTATAACAAAAACCCCACTTAGAATCGGATTAGTTGGAGGGGGCACCGACATACCGGAATACTACAAGAATTATGGTGGGCTTTTAATTTCGGCTGCCATAAATAAGTATATTTATATTATTGTTAACAAGAAATTTGACCACAAAATAAGAGTATCATATTCTAGCACCGAAATAGTTGACACAGTTAACGAAATCAGGCATCCCAGTGTGAGGGAAGCAATGAAACTTCTTGACATAGACGGTGGAATTGAGATACTGAGCGTCTCAGATATACCTTCAACTGGTACAGGGCTGGGATCCAGTTCAACATTCCTTGTGGGGCTTCTCAATGCTCTCCATGCGTATAAATCGGAATTCGCAAGCAGGGAACAACTTGCAGAAGAGGCAATAAAAATAGAACGTAAGATATTGCGTGAACCGGGAGGCATGCAGGATCAGTACATGGCATCCTTCGGTGGCATAAACATGCTGAAATTCAATGAAAATGATTCTGTATATGTAAATCCTGTGACGCTTAACTATGAAAAACTGGAAAAACTGAAAGACAATATATCCTTGCTGTACACTGGAATAGGACATGACTCTGCAGGTCTTCACCATGGTATCAGGGATGAAATATCAAAACACCTTGATGATTACGGCAGAATGAAACAGTACACCAATGATTTTTACCATGCACTTTACGATATGGATATAAAGAAACTTGGACAACTGTTAAATAAAAACTGGTATTCGAAGAAAGCATTATATAAAGAAATTTCCACATCTATGGTAGATGATTATTATTCAAAGGCTCTTAGCCTTGGGGCCTATGGTGGAAATCTTATCGGTGCAGGAGGCGGAGGATTCCTCATATTCATCATAGACAGAGAGAATAAACACAGGCTTCAGGAACTTGGTCTCAGGGAAATAGAATTTGATTTTGATTTTGAGGGTTCAAGAATAATTTACTTTTCACAATAAAAATGAAATTTTCATATTATTTTAATAATAATTGGACATAATGTAGCATGCAATCCGCTTACTCACATTACATCATGGATCAAGTTTTTGATTTTTTCCAGTATCCGGAAAATTATGACAGGATCATTATTAATGCGGCATTGGAAAAGCTTGAATGCTCTGAAGGCAGAATGATTTTTGGGAACACAGAATTCTATTCCCACTTTCAATGCAATAAAGACATTGTACTGGGATTTTTCCTGGCAAATGTTCCACTGATGCTGGATAGTGGAAATAACATGGAATATGTACTGACACCCAAACTGGAGAAGCTCAAAAAAGACACACATGATCTTATAAATCTTGGAAAATTCAATGAACTTGCCACCCTTGACCTTTATCTTCTACTGGAAATGGCCATGCGGTGTGCATATTCTAAATGGCTTGGCAGTAGAATTGTTATATCGAAATATGGTATGAAGGATATTGTCCTGAATGATTACGATTACAGAAGATTAAAACTTTATATAAGGCTTAACAGGCTTGGCAGGACTAATATTGATGTTAATGGAGAACCTTTCCCCGGATCTGAAAATTCATTGCTGAACTGGGCGACAAAATTTATGGACAGACCCACCAGCCTTATGTTCAGGTTATCCTTAAATGTCAGGAACCTGCTCGCTCACGGTGAAAATGAATGGGATCTTTATCCGGTGTCCAGAAGTGTGGAAATAGCCTCTAGCGCTGCCGGAAAATTATTGCATGAAATACAACCGGGAATGAAAGTGAATGAAAAAAGTAATACTTTTAATCATGGATCAAAAAATACAGGCACCAAGACTCACCGGGTGTACAGGAATGGAAACAGACCTTAAAATCAGTGCTTTACCTGAAACGTGATAATCAGATTAGACCCTTATCAGCCTGGTATTTCAGACCGTTCAGGAAATTTTCAAATATGTCTGTGGCGGTAACTACCCCAACACCACCGGGTACAGGCGTTATATTTTTCGCTTTGTTTCCAACTGAGTGAAAATCTACATCACCATATATCTTATTTCCCACGTAATTTATTCCAACATCTATCACTGTAGATTCTTCTGTAACATAGCTGGTGCCAAGGAAATTAGCTTTGCCCACTGCAACAACAACTACATCGTTTTCCCGTGATATTCTTTCAATTTCATTAGTTTTGCTGTGGCATAATGTCACGGTATAATCCCGGTTAAGCAAAAGCATTGCCAGGGGTCTACCAACTACTGATGACCGGTTTATTATACAGGCATTTCCCGGAGGGATTTCATAAAATTCCAGTATATCGACTACCGCTCTTGCTGTAGCGGGTGCTATCATTTCATTTTTTGTATAAAGGTTACCCTGATTGTATGATGTCATCCCATCGGTATCCTTATAAAAACTTATATTATTCACTACTTCCTGGAAATCAAATCCCACGGGCAAAGGTGATTCAACCATAACACCATTTATTTTAGGATTCGCATTTGCCTCTGTTATGTATTTAATCAATTCTGTTGGACTGGCTTTGCCAAATTTTTCTAGAATGACGTCTATACCCAGTTTGGATCCTCTCTTTATTTTAGAATTTGCGTATATTGTGCTTGCTGGGTCATCACCAACCTGAATTAATCTTAATTCAGGGATTATTTTATGTTTATCCGCAATGCATTCCAGCTCCCCTTTCAATATTTCCATCTTTTTATTTGCCACTACTTTTCCGTCCAGTAACATTTTCACCACTTTATTAGGGATTTGATTTCATCTAATGGTTTCTCCATGAATATTCCTGTATCTTCAGGGTCATAAATTCCCGTTATAAGCTTATTTACAGCACCACCTTCTGAATAGTTCCATTTTTCAAGATGTTGTATGGCATTCAAATAGTGCTTTTTGGAACCGTCAACTGATCCCCCTATTGTAATATTATGTTCAACTATGTAGTTTATGTCGTTTCCTGAAATTGGAGTGTCGGAAGCTGCCCCGTTTGTGCCGAACATAATAGCTACTCCGTTATAATTCAACTTTCTTACAAAACGCATTATGGTTGCCGGATCACCGCTGGTATCAATTATTAGGTCTACTTTGTCTGGACCTTGATCCTTCATGTAGTTATAAAACGAAACGTTGATTTCATCAATAATTTTCATTTTTTGTTCACCAAGTTCGTGCCGGTTTGTCATGTATACATTCATGCGGTATTCCCTGGCCATAAATGCATATAGAAAGGCTTCACTACCCGTACCTATTATAAGGCAGTTTTTTAGGAGGTATGTGGAATCGTCACCAGTGAATATGGAGCGTTCTGAGAGCTTCTCAAAAACTTCGAGGGCTTTCATAACGTTTTTGACAGGTTCTGTGAGGGCACTTACCTTTAACATTGACCGTTCATTGATCTTAATTAGATTTTCCGGTGTATCATAAAAATATTCGGCATTAAAACCATCAAGCCCCCTTATTCCAGCCTCACGGATATCGTGATCTACGTCCGAACAGTTGTCAGGTCTCCCTATCCTGCAATTTATGCATGATCCTCGACGCCTTACAACCGGAACCACATAATCTCCAGATTTGATGCCAAAGTTGTTTTCTTCTATATCCAGCACCTGGCATACAGCTTCGTGACCGATAATCATATAATCCTGTCCTACCGGGTTGTATGTGAATGGCAGTCCTCCTGCAATTTCTGCCCTATCTGTCCCACAAAGCCCAGTGTATACTGGCTTAATCTTTGCCTTGCCTTCTATATTTATGGGTAAATGTATTTTACCGTAGGATAATCCGCCTTTTGGGGCAGATGTGGTCAATGCCATAATTCTTTCCATGGCTAACAGTAGAATATAATAATAAATCAATATATCGATTTGGATAATATATTTATTAAATGATTTCTATACACCTTAGTTTCGTTCAAAAATCAAAGTTTATTTAGCTCTGAGAACTTAGAAATATGGGTAATTTTCATCCATTTACACAATTGTCACAACTGATTTTTTATGGAATTTTAGAAATTGTTTATTGATTTCAATCATGACGCGAGGGTGCGTTATATCCACGAAGTTTAATCTTGAGGCATATAATAACCTACAAAGTTGAATATTAACATGGTTAACTAAAATCATAACATTATGGTTCAAAAGCGGATGTGTATATTTTTAGTCACATTGAAATAGGCATTAGTAATAAATCTACGATAATAATGGATGCAGAAAAAAAAGTGCAAGAAGTTAACAGGATACTTAAGGAATCGGGAAAGGACAATAATGAATTCACAGACGCTTTTATGGAATTCATAGATGCCACCATGGCAAATGGTGCGCTTGATACAAAAACAAAAGAATTGATAGCTCTTGCTCTGAGTATAGCGGCGAGGTGCGGATGGTGCATTTCATACCATGTAAACCAGGCTATAAAGGCAGGTGCAACCAGAAAGGAGCTAATGGAAGCGGGATATGTAACAGTACTGATGTATGGTTCACAGGCACTTATGGAAATGAATGACCTTCTGGATGCAATAAACCAGTTTGAAATCAAATGAATCTGTATAATTTTTTAAATAAACTCATTGAATCAGAAAAATATTATGAGTATATTGACGATGAAATAAACGAAATTGTGGAACTGATTCATATGGGGCATTCGCCTGAATCAATAAAGAAAACTCATAGAAACAATTTTGATTATTTATTTGAATTTGCAAAATCAAGAATTAAAATTGCAGACAAATTTTCTAAATACAACCATCTTTTTATGGATTATTATTCATCAATGTATTCAACGCCTGAAATAATAGGTAAATACAGGGCAAAAAAACTGGCAGGAAATAAAATTATAGATGCGGGCAGTGGTGCTGGAATGCAGGATATAATGCTTTCTGAGTATTCGAGTGTTACCGGTGTAGAAATAGACCGCAACAGATATCTTATGGCATGTCTAAATGGTATGCCATATAATTCCAGTGCCACCTTCTTGAGAGAGGATTTTTTTTCCATTAATAATGATTTTTCCGGATATGTTTTATTTTCAGATCCATTAAGACCTGTGAATTTAAGAGAGAAATTATTTTCAAAGCTTTCTCCAAATCCACAGGAAATATTACATGTAAAACCCAAGATATCTGGTTATGCTTTAGATCTTCCTCCACATATGGAATGGACAAACATACCCCTTAAAGGTGAAAGGGAATATATATCAATTAAAGGTGCGCTGAATAGATTAACATTATATTCACCATCCATTTCAAAAAATATCAGCACTGCAGTAATGCTTCCAGAGAATATAATTATAACAGGTGAGCCGAAAGATTTTAAAAGCAGAGTAGAAAATAATGGCCATACTGGATCCTATATATATGTACCCGATATATCCATCACATATGCAAAACTTCTTTATCTTGTTGTACAACCAGAATGGACACCTGTGTACATGGATTCACGACGACAGATTTTTTCTGGAAATTCCTTTGAAAAATCGTTTCCTGGAAAGGAATATTCGGTGATCGATTACTCAAATAACCTTGAAATCACTTCATTGTTGCACGATATAGACGCTGGAAAGGTATTCTTCAGATTTTCAATGAAGCCAGAAGAAACGTACCGCTACAAGAATTCCCTTGAGAAAGAATTGTCAGGTTCCAAAAATATATACATATTCAAGGGACCGGACAAATATATAATAGCTGAGGAGATAAACTAAATGTTCTGTTATTTTATTTGATAAATGGAGAATAACTTCAGGTGCATTAAGTTAAAAATTTTAAATATGTTTTTATAGAATTTTGTAATTTCTTTTGATTAGTATGATTGAATTCTATGCGAAAGCAGAATTACCTACCAGATTTGGTTCATTTAAAATATACGTTTTTAAAAATGAAGATAACAAAGACCACTCAGTTCTGGTGCATGGCAACATCGAAGGAGAGGAAAATGTGCCAGTTAGGATACATTCTGAATGCCTTACAGGTGATGTATTCGGTTCAATGAGGTGCGATTGTAGGGACCAGCTCCTCACATCATTGAAATTTATAGGAAGCCAGGAACGGGGAATATTAATATATTTAAGGCAGGAGGGGCGTGGCATTGGTCTTTTAAATAAAATCAGGGCATACAACCTTGAGGATAATGGAAAAGATACTGTAGAGGCAAATATTGAGCAGGGGCTCCCTGCGGATAACAGGCACTATAATTTTGCTGTAGATGTAATAAAATATTTTAAAATAAAATCGGTACAGTTAATGACAAACAATCCTGAAAAAATAAAATATCTGGAGGACAACGGAATAACAATAAACAAGAGAATACCACTGATAATTGAACCCACGGAATTTGACAAATTCTATCTTGAAACAAAAAAGGACAAGATGGGGCATATGCTTTAAAATTTCCATGAATTGTTTCCATCTTCATAAAATGTAATTATTCACGGAAATTACAGAATTTCCATAAATATTAAAGTATATTATTTTTGTGCCAGTAAATATGTTAAATTAATGCAAAAATAAATATGGTATCAAAATCC
>DAUP01000008.1 GCA_002505185.1 Ferroplasmaceae archaeon UBA567
TATATGATATAAAAAGAACACTTTTTGGAAAATTTACTATAATTTTAATAGTCCTTTTGGTACTGATTATGGGGCTAACTGCCTATGGAGTGGGGGTCTCATCTGATAAGGCACAACCTGCTAACACCGCAATAGTTATGCCATATTTAAATCAAACAGGAGATTGCATTCATGTAAGTGATTATGTCATTAATGGCTATGGGAACCCTGTTTCAGGACTGCATATAAAATCATCACTAATGAATGCAACACATAGCCCTATAACCAATAATGCCGGAACTACTAACAGTGCAGGCTATCTCAATTTTACCGTAAAAAATTCAAGTAAAATATTTACATACAGTTACTACCAATATTACCGGAGTGGCTTAGAGCTTCCTGGATATAGCAATACTATGGCTTATAGCAATGGAAATCTATCTTTAATTACATCCTATGGCCATTCTTTTGCATACCCATTCTATCTAATCCAATTCAGTGATAACAAATATCCATTATATTTAGTAAATTTGAAGGATACGTCCAATCCCGCATTAGTAAGCACCATGGTATATAATCCAAACTATACATCCTCTGACCATCCTCAAATCTATTATAACATATCTTCAAACCAAAACACAAATCCCTTTAATTTTAACAAGGCAAACACAACCCATTATGGAACGGCAGTTTCAAACAAATTTATTATAAAACCATCTTTGACCACTTCAGATTACGGGAAATATGTAAATATCTATGCCGTTAACAAGACATATTCTATGCTCACCCCGGCTTTTCAATATCAATATACATACTTAAAACCAGGTGTAGTGCTACAGAAGGAATTGGCTTCATTCTTTGGCATATTGCTAATTCCAATTATGGGAATATTTTCAGCATACTTCTATTACAGTAAGGATAAAACATCTGGAGTTCTGGAGTCAATAATATCCAAACCAATAACAAAAGGAAAGATTATGATATCCAGATTCGCTGGCAACTCTACAAGTTTCCTAATAGGATTATTAATATCCTTTGGGCTGGCAGACATAATACTGTATCATTATACGGGGGTATTCATATCATCAAAAACCTTTACCGTAATACTTCTGGGATACCTTGTGGAAGCAATAGGATTTGCTGGAATTGTATATCTTGTTTCACAGTTTGAAAAAACACAGGGGCAGGTATTGGGAACTGGAATCGGTCTTTTATTCGTGCTGGGCTTCATGTGGCCAGTTATTACAGGCGGCATACTATTCCTGTTGCATATAAAATCAACAGGCATTGCGTATGTTAAGGACTTCCTCATACTGGACTCAATATCACCAGCTTATTTCCCTGATTTGCTGGCTGATTACATCCTCGGAACATATTCTACGGTTAAAGCCTCAACTGTTGGCATTAATATATACTCCGTTACTGCTGTTGGTCTTGTATGGGTATTAGTTCCCTCCATTTTATCCCTTTATTTCGCCAGAAAGAGGGATTAAAACTTATTTTATAATTTAAAACTATAATATTTATTAAGATGATTATAATAATTTACATACTTTTGAGTAATATACTTTAAAGTATATATGGAATTTATTGACCGAAATAATGAGTTGGAGGCGCTTTCGTCTAGCTATGAAAGAGGCAGTGCAGAATTTATTACAATAACGGGCAGAAAAAGAATAGGAAAAACCGAATTGATTAAAAAATTAATAAATAAATATGGAGGAGTATTGCTAACCTGCAGAGAGGAATCAGAAAAACTGATGCTGCAAAGATTTTCTAGCATACTGGGAAGTTATTTTGCCGATGATTTTATACTTAAAAATTATATTAATAGCTGGGAATCTTTTTTTGAATACATATACAGAAATACATTGAATAGGAGATTGATAATAGCAATAGACGAATTTCCCTATGCAGTCAATAATAAGTCTCTTCTATCTATTTTGCAGGATTACTGGGATAATAAACTGAATGAGACAAAAATATTTTTAATATTATCCGGATCCAATATATCAATGATGGAGAACCTGTCAGATTATAAATCTCCCCTATATGGTAGAAGAACAGGCCAGATAGAATTAAAACAATTTCCTTTTATTGAGGTCTTAAGATATATTAAAGATCCAGAACTGGCTGTTAGATATTATAGTGTTTACGGTGGAACTCCAGCATATATAATGGAAATAAATAAAACCAAAAGCTTTATTGAAAATATTAAAAACACTTTTCTGAAACTTGATTCCTTCATTAATCAGGACGTCCTTTTTTTGCTTCGTGAGGAATTAAATGAACCTCGATACTATTTTTCAATTATAGAAGCAATTTCATCTGGAAAAACATCTTTGGGAGAAATAATGAATTATGCAGGGCTGCAGAGAAATCTTATAAGCAAATATTTGAGTGTATTAATAGATTTAGATTTTATCAGAAGAGAAATCCCTATAACTTCCCGCAAAAGCAAAAAAGGCATATATCTTTTAAAAGATAATATGTTTAATTTTTATTTTAGATTTATATACAAAAATTATAATCTAATAGAACTGAATAATACTGAAATGTTAATAAATATAATAAAAGAGGACATGAATAATTATATAGGACACACATTTGAATATATATCAATACAGTTCCTTCTTGAGCTCAATAAAAAAAATTCCACTTTCGACGAAATAGGAAAATGGTGGTATAAGGAAAATGAAATAGACATCGTAACTCTTGGAAACAAAAATAATGAAATAACATTTTATGAATGTAAATGGAAAGTATTGGATGAACACGATGTAAATAGCATTATAAAGGAATTGAAGGAAAAGACAAAAAATTTTAAATGGCATGAAAATAGAATAGAAAAATACGGAATAATTGCCAAAAAGATAAAAAATAAAGCGAAATTAAATGGCAATTATACACTATTAGACCTGGATGACTTTGAAAAGAGTATATGAGAAAACGAGAGTACCCGCATCACTAAAGCTATATGGCTTGGCAGGGGGAATAGAATATCTTCAGGCGGAGTTGAATTCAGCTCTATGGAGATTCAATAATTAATTTTTGAAATTGAAACCGCCTTTGAAAGCGTGGATATGAGATCACAGTATAGAAAAACACCAAATTCACATAAACATTTTAGCAATAAATAATTTTATATAAGTTATTTCGATGAGGATTTAAGGATATTTATGATTAGTGTTGCAGATGCTATATTGGCTTTGGCAGCTTCAATTGCTATTGCCGGTGGGTTAATAGGAACTGGAATGGCGCAGCAGGGCATTGGAGCCGCCGGAATGGGTATAATTGCTGAAAAACCCGAAAAATTCGGTCAGGTATTGTTCTTCTTCGTTATACCGGAAACGCTATGGATTATAGGTTTTGTTCTGGGTATTATATTACTGCTACATGTAATATGAAAAAGATTTTTTATGTCACTTGAAAATATATTAAATGAAATTGATAATACGACACAATCAGAGCTCAAGGCTATCAGGGATGAGTATTCAGCCAAAATGCAGGCTGTGGCAAAATCATGTAATGATAAGATAGCCAGAATCAGGAGTGATTATGCTGTAAAATCAGCCAATGATATTAAAAATATAATTAGGCAGTATGAGGATAATATCAGGTTGCAGTCAAAAAAGATTCTTGATGATAAAAAGAAAGACATATTAAATAATTCAATGCAAAAATTAAGGTCTTATGTTGTGTCTCTTAACAAATCCTCCAATTATCCAGAACTTCTGAAAATTATGGTTGAAGAAGCAAAAAAGGAACTAGGTAAGAATTTCACGGTATATTGTAGTGAAACAGACCAGGAAAAATTTCAGGGTTTCAAATTTCCAGGCACAATTAATTTTGTCCCAGATAAATCAATAAAATCTGGAATTATTGCAATTGGTGCTGATGGAAAGAAGGAAATAGATATGCGACTGACCAGCATTTTCGATGCAATATCATACGATGTGGAAACATATCTATATGAAAATATCAAATAATGGTGATCCATATTAACACAACATATTCAGGAAGTTATGGAAGATTGAAAATACATTTTAATGACTATCTTAGTGATAGCTTTGTAAAATCACTTCTTGAACTGGATATTAAGGATATTAGATTAAAATTATATGAAACATCATACCGAGATGACATAGACAAATCTGCAGCAATAGGCACCAATGATACAGATGTTCTTATGGTAGCTATTAACAGGCATGTGATAAACAACGCCAAAATAGCTTTGTTTGCAATACCCCCACAGATGAAATCATTTATGAAAACCTACGTATCAAAATGGGATATAGAGAGTATAAAGGCTATTATCACCTCCAAGGTTATACATCATGATATAAAATATACAGACAGTTTCATACTAAGTTTCAGGGATATTCCAATGGGGATATTTGCCGGAAATCTAAAAAGAGATGATTTCCGGGTAATAATGGAAAAAAATGATGTGGACTCCATTGTCAACTACCTTCTCAATTATGGTTTTAATTATCTCCTGAAGGATCTTGAGGAATACAAGAAAACAGGAGATACATCATCCCTCCTTTCGGCTATGGATTATCGTTATTATAATGATCTGATTAGCCATGCATTATTTTATAATGGGGATGAAGGGCAGATTATTAAATATGTAAAAACTGTTGTTGATTTAAAGAATATATTGACCCTGGCAAAAGCACTGGAACTTAATGTCCCATTCGATAAAATAGAAAACAGCATTATAGGCAATGGCAATTTTTCCATCTCTGCACTGGCCGATATTTTCAGGTCGGGGAATGTCCTGGATTTGCTTTCAGTTTTTAAGCACTTCAATATTGACGAAGCCCTTGATTATTATAAGGAGAATAAGAATTTGAGTATGTTTGAAGTAAGCATGAGAAAAGCACTGTTCCAGGAATACGTACCGGTAATGCTCAGAAACACCGCCTCACTGTATATATTTGCATATGTTCTGTATGCTGAAAGAGAACGTGACAATCTGAGGGCAATAATAATAGGTAAGTCATATAAGCTTGATAATAATATAATAGAGAGGATGCTGATATAAATGTATGATCTTTGCTTAATCGGGGAAAGGGAACTGGTAGCAGGCTTCAAACTTGTGGGGATTAATGACACATTTATCGCCACTCCTGAAAATGGCACATCTCTTCTAAAGCAGCTGTTCAATTCAAAGAAATATAATGTGATTATGGTCTCACAATCCTTTGAAAAGTATCTCAACAGTGATGAGATAAATCTATACAGAGGATCCATGGATCCGCTTGTAATATTTATTCCGTTGCCGGGAATAAAAGAGGAAGAATCGGTATATGATCTGGCAAAAAAAATTTTGGGTATTGATATTGGTGATTAAATGAAAGATAAAGGAACGATATACAGCATATCAGGACCGGTAGTGATCGCAACAGACCTTGATGGAAAAATGTTCGATGTAGTACGTGTTGGCAATATGGGTCTTGTAGGGGAAGTTATAAAAATAGTAGGCAATAAATTTACGATTCAGGTATATGAAGACACAAGTGGACTTAAACCTGGAGAACCTGTACGCTCAACCGGAAAACCCCTATCTGTAGAACTTGGGCCAGGACTTCTAAAATCCATATACGATGGAATTCAGAGGCCTCTTGACATAATCCAGTCTGAAACCGGGGATTTTATAGTCAGGGGAGCAACTGCACCCTCACTGGATGAAGAGAAAGAATGGAATTTCACACCCATATTAAAGGACGGAGATGAGGTGGAGCAGGGGTACATTCTGGGAACTGTTCAGGAGACCGATATCATTGTACATAAGATAATGGTTCCATATGGTGTAAATGGTATAATAAAAAACATAAAATCTGGAAAATTCAGGGTGTCCGATACAGTATGTACCATAGATTCCGGGAATGTAAAACATGAAATTAAATTGAAACAAATATGGCCAGTCAGGCAGGCAAGAAAGGTTTTCCTTAAATTTGCCCCAGAAATACCACTTATTACAGGACAGAGGGTAATAGACTCTCTTTTCCCTGTAGCCAAGGGTGGGACAGTGGCAGTACCAGGTCCATTTGGGTCTGGTAAATGCGTTGCTGGAGATACACCATTGCTTTTGGCAGATAGTAGCATAAAGACAATTGAAGAGGTTTATAAAGAGGCAGAATCTAAGGGTGAAATAGAATATCATGATGAAAATGAGACCCTTATAAAACTCAAATCCCCGTTGAAAATATACTCATTTTATGATGGAAAGGTTTCTGAAAGCAAATCTGATTATATATATAAGGGGAAAAGTGATTCTTTATTAAAAATAAAAACAGGTACTGGTAAACAGGTTAAGGTAACTCCGATTCATAAATTATTTAGACTTGATGAGGAAGGAAATATAGTGGAAACAGAGGCAGAATATTTAAAAGCTGGGGATTACATAGTTTCAATAAGAAAATTCGAAGCGGGGGAAGAATATAAACACATAGATACTTACTCTTTATTTGGTGATGCCCGTGCAACCAGCAATGAAATTAAAAATAAGCTTAAAGAG
>DAUP01000011.1 GCA_002505185.1 Ferroplasmaceae archaeon UBA567
AAAACCTGAGGAAAGCACTTGAAGAACTGAAGTTAAAATATACTGAATATCCCGGAGAAGCCGCATTTTACGGTCCTAAAATAGACGTTCATATAAAAGATGCGCTGGGGAGACTATGGCAATTATCCACCATACAGCTAGATTTTTTTATGCCCTCCAATTTTGACCTTTATTATATAGACAAAAACGACACGAAGGTAAGGCCGGTAATAATACACCGTGCTATCTACGGGAGTTATGAGAGATTCATGGCAATACTTCTTGAGCATTACAATGGAAAACTTCCACTATGGTTAACTCCCTTACAGGCATATATAATACCGGTATCAGAGGCATACCACGAATATGCAAAAACTGTAAATCAAAAATTAATAGAAAAAGGGATAAGGTCCAGGGTTGATCTATCGGACGGAACAATTTCAAAGAAAATAAAGCTTATCAGAACTATGAGGCCTTCCTATATTCTTGTAGTGGGAGAAAAGGAATTTGTAGATAAAACTGTTTCAGTAAGAAACCGCAAGGACAGGACTAAGGAATATGCACTTGATGAGTTTATAGGAATAATGGAAAATGAAATCAGGGAAAAGAAAATAGACCAGGATTTCTAATTTCATTATGTCATTTCCAATGTGGCAACTCAATATAGCTCCCATTTAAAGTCTTATCAATAAATTAATTAGCCTAAATTTGCAATTAAACAGGAAATGGGATGTGGCTATGGTGCTTTTTTATCTGGCATTTAATTCTGCCTATGTATTTTTATATGTAATATTTATACAGTATCATGTCTATTCTACCTAGTGATTTGAAGTATACAAAATCTCATGAGTGGTTTAAAATTGACGGTGACATAGCTACAGTGGGAATTACGGATTTTGCCCAGCATCAGCTTACTGATATAGTGTATGTTGATATGCCCAAGATAGGAACATCAAAAAAAGCAGGAGAAACACTCTTGACAATAGAATCAGTTAAATCTGCGGAAGATGTATTTTTCCCGGTTGGAGGAGTAGTAGTGGAAACAAACATGGAACTGGATAAAAAACCAGAACTCATAAATTCTGATTGCTACAAATACTGGCTTGTTAAAATAAAAATATCCGATAACAAATATGATTATATGACGGCAGAGGAATACAAGTCATATATAGGGGAATAGAAATCAATATGGAGAGAAAAGATAAATATTACGCAAGGGCAAAGAAGGATAATTACAGAAGCAGGGCCTCGTACAAGCTTCTGGAAATACAGTCTAAATTTGGCATAATATGGAAAACAGATTATGTCCTTGAATTCGGCTCATCCCCTGGCGGATGGACACAGGTGGTCCAGAAATTTACAGAAAAGCCAATAATTTCAGTAGATATAAATTCTATGGCACCAATTGAAAATGTGACGTTTATTCAGGGAAACATAAATGATCCCCTGCTTGTTGAAAAAATAAGAACGGTAATGGATTCATTGGGAATAAATACAATATCAACTGTGCTCTCGGATGCCATGATTAAAACAAGTGGTAATTATGACAGGGACCATTACAGATCGTATCTTCTGTGCGATAATGTTATGAACATATCCTTAGATCTTCTATCATCCGGTGGAAACGTTGTTTTAAAACAATTCCAGGGTGATTCAACAATGGAATTTGTAGACAAATGGAAGACCTATTTTGATTTCTCCAAGATCACAAAACCAAACGCATCAAGACAGCATAGCAGGGAAGTTTATATAGTATTCAAGGACAAACTTTAATGCTTTTCTTCAAAGTGTTTTAAGACTTCATTATAATAATCATAATCAATTATGCAAACTATTTTTTTGTCTTCATACTCTTTCTGGAGTTCATCAATTCTGTCAATTATATACCTTTCCCTTGTGGCATTAACTTTCTTGAAAGATTTTAAATCAACCACATCGTTCCAGGCCTCAACGAATTCTTCAGGAGTGTCAACATTAAATTTATGCCTACCTATCTTCTTTTTCCTGATCGAATGTCTCAATAAATCAGTAGTTTTTACATATTTACTATATGTTTTCTGGTACTGATTCTCATCCATATCAAGTCCAATCATTTCAATATTATTTTCTTTACAATATTTTGTTGCTTCTATATAAACCGGTGAAGGTGTCATTACCTCTCCATAATTTGAAAGATTAATTCCGTACAGAATTTCATAATCAGAAAGATTCATTTCAAATGGATCTTCAATAAATTCTTTCATCCCATCAACCTGCTCAGGGGAAATGGTAATAAAAACTATATCAGGTCTTTTCTCCAGAAGCTCCTTTCTTAAGTCATCGCCGTCTCTAACAAGCCCCTTTACCCCACCGAAAATGTAAAATTTGTCATTAATTTTCTGCATCATTTTTATTTTTCTAGGAGTTCATTAAAGCTATCTATATCATAAATCTTTCTCAAATCACGAATGCTTATTATTCTACATCCATATATATTTTGTTTCCCACAGTTTTCCATATTGATCAATATTGGTGTGTCCTCTAAAACTTCACTGATTTTCTTTATTGATATTATTCTGTTTGTATTTTCATTTATGCTGTTGAATGTACCTATCATAAGGTGTGAATCAGAATTGTATGATAATCCGTCAAATGGATTCCTGCTGATATATTCTGAAACATATCCTATATTGTTCATCATATTGAGTACCTCGTTTATGAAGTCGTTGCCAACATTGACTGGCATAGAAGGTTCTTCTGTAATTGACACATTAACATTTCTGCTTATATCTCCCTTTAGTATGGATTCCAGTTTCAGATAAATATCAATTGTTGCAGAACTTCCCGATTCATAAAGTGATACAGACCGTCTCGACACACCCAACTTCTGTGAGATATATCCTATAGAATAATTGTTCTTCTCTCGGAGCATACGCATTTTCTGTCCATTAATTGCAACATAGAATCCTCCTGGTGCCGAATATATGAAAGGACTTTCTCCATTAATATAATCCTTAAAACTTTCAAATGAAAGTATTGGAACACCATGTCTGAAATAGAGAACTCCCCTCTCAAGTTTGCTATTACCTGCCTTTTCTCCTATTATAATAGCCTTTGAATTTGTCAGTGCACTCATTTTAATAAGTGGAACAACTCCAATCTTACTGAATGTATTAACATTGTAAAGAATTTTGAGAATATATCTCTCATCTTCCCTTCTGCATATTAAATCAAATGTCACCAGACCGTATAGATCAGGCTCTGAAACAATAAACCCATTTTTTTTAAGGAAATTGTATATCCATTTAATTAATTCCTGCCTCTGATCCACGATATAATGAAAATATGTTTATATATATATTTTTCTATTATACAGTTCTTTATATATCTATTTGTATATATTATGCTCCCTGAAACTGGAAGATATCTTATGTGGGCAGATCTTAATATCGCATTTATCACAGATTACATTTATTTTTTCAGGGGAATCTATAAGGATTCTATTAACACCAGGAATTCCGTTAAAAATTTTAAACAGGGACCCATCAACTTCATTATAAAAAATTAACCTGATAAAGTTTGTTTCATAATCAGAATTCACGGAGTATATTTCCTTTATATTGGACATATATTTTTCTATAGCGCCCATAATCTCTGGGGTTACCCTGGAATACATTCCTTTGTCAATATAAATAGTTACTATTTCATTTTCCATCAATAGGGAAATCTTTTTTATATCAGGTATCACAGAAACGTTCTCCATAACCTCTTTTATCACAGGATTGTCATTTACAAATTTTATTGTTTCATATAATGTTCTCCTGTTTACTTTTATTGAGCTTGCAATACTGCTAATTGACACTTCAATATTATTCACATAAAATTTGTTATTTACTATGGAAATGCCATTCGCATACAGCCTTTCAACTATTTTTTTTTTCACAGGATATGCTTTAAAATATTCGTCGAATACAAGCTGCATATATGTTAAATCCAGTATAATATAAATACTTTATATNNGAATTTTATAACGGGAAAGAAATTATTATTAATGATAATGCCATCACCTCCTATGTACGGAAAGGTACTAATATGCGACCCTGTAGACAGTATAATGATAGACAAATTAAAGGATAAATTTGAAATTGATTATAAACCTGCGATATCTCCAAAAGAACTGCTTAGCGCAATAGAAGATTATGATGTTGTGGTTGTAAGAAGCAGAACAAAAATTACAAAGGATATCATTGCAAATGGGAAAAAACTGAAAATAATTGCAAGGGCGGGAATTGGTGTTGATAATATAGATACGGATTATGCCGAGGAAAAGCACATAAAAGTTGTATACGCACCCGGGTCTTCAACGGAAAGCGTTGTTGAAATTACGCTTGCCATGATGGTTATTGGTGCCAGATCGCTTTATAAGGGAATAGAAAATACAAAGAAAAATGATTTTACAAAGCTAAAAGGAATAGAACTTGAGGGAAAGACACTTGGTATATTAGGTTTTGGAAGAATCGGAAAAGCAATAGTTGATGCTTCCAGGACGTTCAAAATGAAATTTATTGCATATGATCCAATGCCTGTGGAATACCCAGAATATGTAAAGAAGGTGTCTCTCGAGGAATTATTAAAAGAGTCCGATGTAATATCCATAAACGTAACCATGAGGAAAGACTCTCCATATATTTTAAATGACCCTGATCTTGCAAAATTAAAGGATGGGGTAATAATAGTCAATACCTCCAGGGCCAGGGCAATAAATGGTAAAGATATGCTAAAATATCTCAAAAACGGTAAAATATCTGCTTTTGTGAGTGATGTTTTCTGGGATGAACCGGCAAAGGAGGATTACGAGATTGAAATGCTCAAATTGGATAACGTTATGATCACACCGCATTTGGGTGCGCAGACCAGGGAAGCGCAGAAGAGAATTGCCATAATGACTGCCGACAATATAATAAATGAGTGGTAAAATTGCTTCTTATACCTGGCCCTGTAGAGGTGCCATTTTCTGTCTCAAATGCAGGGTCATTTGTTTCAAACCACCGCTCCTCAGAATTCAAGAATATAGTAAGGGAAAACGAGGCATTGCTGAATAAATTTTCCGGGGCGTATAAAACTGTTATGGTTACCGGGTCTGGAACATTGGCCGTGGAAACCATGGTATTCTCACTTATAAATGACAATGACCGTATACTGTCCATCAGCTATGGCAACTTTGGAGAACGGCTTATAGATTCAATAGCCAAAAAAACAGGCAATACGCAGTTCATAAAATACGATAAATTGGATATGCGCTCCCTTCTCAATGAAATCAGGAGCAGAGAATATGACAAGCTGTTCCTTGTTCACAATGAAACCTCAAATGGAACTGCCATAAGGGATATGTCAGAGATTAAAAAAATCGTCAGTGACAAGGGTGCAAAGCTGCTTGTAGATGATGTATCTGGCTTTGGTGGATATAATATGGATATGCAAGGCATCTATGCCATGGTTACAAGCAGCCAGAAAAATCTGGCAGCCATTCCTGGA
Organism: Ferroplasmaceae archaeon UBA567; assembly: GCA_002505185.1. Taxonomy (GTDB): domain Archaea; phylum Thermoplasmatota; class Thermoplasmata; order Thermoplasmatales; family Thermoplasmataceae; genus Ferroplasma. Next base: position 5,494 of record DAUP01000011.1, read on the forward strand.
ATCGGCATAATATTTCTTTCGGAACAAGCATACAATGACATAAATTCATCACCGCCGGTAAATGTTCCATTTTACCTTGATTTAAAAACATCTCTAAAATTTTTAGAAAAGGCCGAGACAGCATATACTCCATCAACAGGGTCTTTTATGTCATTGAACCTCGCACTTAAAATTCTTGATAAGGAAGGTTTTGATAACCGGGTTAAGAGGATAGCTGCATCTGCAGATTTTATAAGAAATACCCTTATGAGCAACGATGTCAAAATATTTGGTGATGATAATATATATTCCAATACTGTTATCTGCTTTTACAGTAATGACTCAGATATAATTAAAAAATTAGAAACATGTGGGATAACCATTTCAAAGGGAATGGGAAAAATTGCAGATAAAACACTCAGAATAGGCACAATGGGAATGATAAATAACCATTATATTGGAAAATTCCTGAACACATATTTAAGTCTTGCAGGTAAAAATGTAATTATAAAGGAAGATGATATTCCAGTTACCACCCAGCTGCCGGATTTTTTAATAGATGATGTCAATCTAGCCTGAAACTTAGCCTTTTGTGTCCTTTTCCCTTATTTTCTATTTTCAGCATTTCTATTTTTCCCACTTCCTTAGTATTGTGCACATGGGTTCCACCGTCCGCCTGAAAATCGAAGTTTTCAATTTCTATAATGCGAACAACAGGCAGCTTCTCTATTAATTGTCTCCCAGGTTCAGTTCTGGCAATTCCGGGAATTTCAAGGGCCTCTTTGCTGGTAATTTCCCGTTCGAACACTTTCAGCCCAGAATTTACAATTTCATTTGCCTTTGAAATAATTTCGGTTATCAATTCTCTGTCAATTATATCAAAACTGAAATCAACTCTTGCATGGTCATTATATATCTGGCCACCTGTCAGAAGCCCATTTTTATAATCATTACTCACAACGCCATCTATGATGTGTACCGCAGTGTGGTATCTCATATGTATATACCTCCTGTTCCAGTCAATTATCCCGTGAACCGAATCTCCCTGCGATATACCTTTCAGATCTTCTGTTATATGCATTATTTCTCCATTTTCCTGTTTAACATCCACTATGCTTATTTCACCATTTTTGCTCTTAAGTATGCCTGTGTCATTTGGTTGACCTCCACTACTTGGATAAAATAGGGTTTTATCCAGCATTATATAATCATCCCCAACTGAAACCACAGAAGCGTCAAATTCCTTCCCATACATGTCCGTATAATATAGTTTCTTGGTCATTGGTTTAGTAATATTATTTCTTATATTAATTTACTTTGAAATTATATAAACACACATATTTGTGCAGTAATACTTTTATATTATAATAAAATATCAGTTAGATAACTATGAGTTTAATAAGAGAAGAGGATGCAAAATTCCTGAAAGAAGATTTCGAGAAAAAATTAAAAAATACGGTAGATTTAGTTGTATTTACATCAGAAGGCAGTGATTGCAGGTATTGCAAGGATACCCTTGCACTGGTGGACGAGGTTGGTGCTTTATCTGACAAAATAAATGTCATTAAATACGTTTATGAGAAAGATAAGGAAATGGTAGAGAAATATGGTGTAGAGAAATACCCTGCTACAATTGTAGCCAGGCATGATGATCAGGACGGTAGAATAATTTATTATGGAATTCCTTCCGGATATGAATTTGGGTCATTGATAGAGGATCTGGAAAATGTCTCAGTCGGTGAAGCAGACGTTTCCAAAAAAGCCGTAGAGCTTATATCAAAAATAGAAAAACCGGTTACAATAAAGGTTTATGTAACACCAACATGCCAGTACTGCCCTAAGGCTGTTATTACTGCACATAAATTTGCATTGATGAACAAAAACATAAAAAGTGAAATGATAGAATCCCTGGAATTTGACAAAGAGGCATCAGACGCAGGAGTTTCAGCAGTGCCACACATAGTAATAAATGATGACGTAACATTCCCTGGTGCATATCCGGATGACCAGTTTGCCGAATATGTAATGGAAGCATACAATCATCAGGAATAAATTTATAATTTTATTTCCTAATAAATGCAAATTTTATATAATAATTTTTAATACACTAACTACGCCATCGTAGCTCAGCATGGTAGAGCGGCTGATTTGTAATCAGCAGGTCGGGGGATCGAATCCCTCCGATGGCTTTACATTAACAATTATCTGAAACTTAATTATTTTTTGGATGCAATAGATTTAATTATCACATGTATGTTTAATATATTGTGCCAATCTCGGAATACATGGATCTGATTGTCTTTCCTTTCCTGAAACGGTCCGCAGAAAAATAGCGCCAGTCAAATGGTGCTTTATCGGGATCCTGCAATGTGAGCATGTCGGCAACAATTCTGCCGTAGGCGGGAGAAAGTTTAAACCCATGTCCGCTCAAACCAGCACAGACATAAACATTCTTGAGCCCTATTTCTGAAAGTGAATCTATTATAGCCTGCCCGTCTGGAGACATATCATACAGTCCCGATACAGTGGAAATCACTGAGGCATTTTCCATCCCAGGCAACCTTTCGGTTAATTTTTCCAGATATTTTTCTATATATTCATCGTTTATATGATTTTCAACATCACCATCAGGGTCAAATTTTGTCCGGTCTATCAGTGGGTCAAGGCTCCCTATTGCAGTAACTGATGTCCCCTCCATTTTGTAGTATGCCGATTTCTGTGGATCCCACAGGGTAGGTTTTATGCCCTTATATATTTCAGGGCGCCTGAGGTATATTGTATCGTGTACAGAAGCATATATTGGTAAAAGGTCACCCTCAGCAATACCTGCTTTGTTCAACAATTTATTGGTCCATACGTTGGTTGCCATAACAACAGCATCTGCATTATAACTTTCTCCCCTGTCTGTTTCTACAGTTGTTTTCCCATTAACTGGCACAATATTCGTGACAGACCTGCCTGTAATTATTTCTGTACCATACTTTACTGCCGCAGAGGCATAGGCATTGGAGGTAGCTACCGGGTCTGCATAGCCGCTGTCTGGCTCATATAAAATATAATCAAAATCACTGGAATCAATATCCGGAAAAAACTCCCGGACTTTTTCTACCGGTATTTCTTGCTCATCAATCCCAAGACCCCTTAGCATCTTAAAATTCTCTCTGGCAGTGTCCACATTAACACCGTTGAATGGAAACACCATGCCTGTTTTTGTAAAGCCTGAATATCCAATATAACTAAAATTCATAAATTCCTTTATGGAATAAAGCGCCATGGATGAGATCAACTCATTACTATAATGGGTTCTTACAAGGGCACTTGATTTTCCTGTGTTGCCTGAAGCTATACTCCCTCTTTCTATCAATCTGACTTTTTTTCCACGACTAGCAAGATTATATGCTATACTGCATCCGGAACTGCCACCACCTATAACTATAACAGAATTTATAGATTTGTCACTGACCACTATATTTCATATTTAATCTATATAAAAATCTTGCTTAAGAGACAAATTTAAAAATTGAGGGACTAAATCCTAATTAAAATATGTTGTTTTGCCCTTATCATCATCCTTATTTTTGGCTATTATATTTTCTTCCTCAAATTCAATATATGAAATTGTACCCACAGGTATGAGCCGTAGTTTTGACTTTCCACCTGAATCTATTCTTAATACAAGAGATCCCTCCTCACCAAGGATTGCATATCCAACGTATTCGCCTTCGGTGATCAGTGGCTTGTCATCCCCACTTGATGAAACAATGGTGTATTTCCCACCTTTTTTAATTTCTATCATATCCATGGCTGGATATAATATTCTATGTAAAAAGGTTTATTATATCATGATTTGTAAATAATTTTTATATGAGTGTAGCATACTTAACTATGCCTGCCAATTCATGCATTGTATATACATCAGTATTTTTCCAGGATTTCGCCCATATGAAATCTGAATTTGAAAATAACCTTAAGAGCTATTCAAATCATTATGAGATCAGGTACGATCTTTTCAGGGATAGAAGCATGAAAAATCTGAAAAATACGCTTCAGTATTTAAATTCGCATGAGATTGATTATATATTTACATTCCGATCCAGTGACAAAAATAACATCGAACTTATGTACAGTACTGCTATGGAATATGCCCCACCGGTTATAGATGTAGATATGGGTTCATTTGTTTTTGAAAATGATTTTTTCAAGGGATCCAGGCTTATGGTCTCATTCCATGGAAAAAATGACGATGATGTTCCAACTATATTGAACCATATGTCCAGATTAAAACCAGATATTTACAAGGTCGCACTTTCCTATACAGATACTGGCAAATTCCTCAGTGACCTGCATTATGTTTATCTCTTTAAGAGGCAGAATAACATAAAAATCGCATATATACCCATGGGCACAGGAAATAGTTTTTTACGTGTTATTTCAGCATATATTGTTTCAGATTATTCATACGCATCGTACAGTCAGCCGACGGCTCCAGGCCAGATATCATTAGATCAGTTTAATTCAGTATTAGGAATGTTCACAGAAAAATATGAATGATTCCGGTTGTAATCAGGTCAACTGCTATGGCGGTGAGCAACAATCCCATTATTCTCGATATTACTATTGACCCGGTTTTTCCTATTTTTTGGAATATAACAAGAGAATACCGGAGAATAATAAAGGATAGTATGAGCACCAGTATTACCGCTAGAACTACTACCATTCTGGAAAATATTGCTATTCCAGTTCCATTGAAGTAAATTATAGCTGTGGTTATGGATCCCGGACCAGCCAGTAAAGGTGTACCAATAGGTGCTATTGCTATGGCTTCCCGGTCGGCTGAATCCTGCTGTTCCGCATTTGTTATTTTTGTCTGTGAGGTTTTCCCCTGTAGCATATCAAAACCAACCTTGAAAAGCAATATCCCTCCTGCTATTTCAAAATCATATATACTGATTCCAAGTATGTCAAAAATGTAAACCCCCAGGAACATGAACCCAAAAAGCATGCCAGAGGCCATGTAAACACTTCTGCGTATGACTTCCCTCCTTTCTTTGAGACTGTACCCATCTGTAAGCGTGATCAGTATAGGAACAGCACCAATAGGATTTATTATTGCAAATAATGCAACAAATACCGTAAGGAACAGGATTAAAATCGCCATTTACTCTGCATAATTAAAACGTATTAATGTTTTTGGTATATAAAAATAATTATTGGTATGACCTGTCTTCACTATAATTGTAGTAGTTATAATATTCCCCTCTCTGTGCACCGGTTGATTCCTCCCCAATTGCATTGTTCATGCTCCCATAGTACTTTTTAATTTTTTCTTCTACAGGCACATAAAGGGACAGTGCCTCTTTAACATCTGATTTTTCTATGAGTTTATGGTTATTTTCAATCGCCATATCGCCTGATGCACGAACAAGCCCTCCAAGTTCCCTGAGTTTAAGGGTAAGTGCATTGCTTTTGTGCTCCTCCAGTGCTCTTCTCCTGCCTTCATTTATAATCAAATCAGCAGCATCCATGGTCATATGGGGTATCTTTCCATCCATGTTTATTTCCTGGGCGATAAATTGCAGGTATTTCATGCGGTTTTCCTTTGTGTCTGGTATAGAATTTTCCATTAATACCTCGTATCCATTACCGACAATTCTGGATCTAAGTGGGCTAAGTATATATTGTAGATCCTGAATATTGCAGGCAGCTACCAGAATGAAATTAGTAGGGACATCATCCACTTTTACACTTGCTCCTGCACTCTGTGGGTTTCTTCCCACTATGGGGAATTTACGCTCCTGCATTGCTGTGAGGATAAAACGCTGAAGCTTGCCCAGATGTGTAATTTCATCTATAAAAAGAACACCTTCATGGGCCATATGTACTGATCCAGCGACGACCCTTTCATACGGCATAGTGCCAAGTTGTGGATGCCCGCCGTATGGATCATGCCTTACATCTCCAAGAAGTTCTGTTTCACTTGCTCCAGTTGCGAGCACAAANNTTTTCGTATACAACTATTTGTTCCTTGTCCCCTACTTTCCTGGTTTGTGTTACTCTATCGTTATTGTTATTCACTCCAAAAGCAACACCTATTACATTGAAAACATCATTAAAAGGGCCCTGCGTATTATTTATCACCTTGTTGTTGTTGCAGTTAGGGCATACACTCTCTGTAGGGGATGAGTAAAATCCGCAATGCGTGCACTTGTAACCAAGCCTCTGTGCAACGTTATCTGGTGCATCCTTTGGGTCTATAATTTCCCCCTCTATTGAATTCATCTCATGTTTTTCATTTTCTATTTCACTTATGGTCCTGACTTCAATAAATGGCCGCTCTGGATATGATGGATTGTGTACAACCCTTATTTCCTCCTCTGGCCTGCTTATGTAAAATGACATGGCCTGGGCAATCATAGATTTTCCCACCCCAGGTGGTCCAACAAGCAGAAGGTTACGCCTCTGTTTTGCAGCAATCAATGCAAGTCTTACTGCTTCCTCCTGCCCTATTACCCTGTCAAGTGGGTTTGTTGGTATTTTGATGAATGATGTATCGGGATATTCTGTGTAATTTACATATGTTCCCATGTAACCACCCTTATTTCATCTGGTTTTTTTGTTACATGTCCCATTTTCATCCCATAAATTGATTTGACACCTATATTGAAAGCTATATCAACAAATCTCTGGGAAATTACCCCTCCGCTAATTATGGTAGACGCATTTTTAACTCCCTGCATCAATTCAACAGCATCAGAAATGGGATATCTT
>DAUP01000143.1 GCA_002505185.1 Ferroplasmaceae archaeon UBA567
ATTTCAAGATATCGCTGTCACATGAGGCAGCGATGGAACCCAGGGAATTTGCATGGCTTTTGACTATAAACAGGGATCTGCGAAATAGGGCATTTGTGTCGAGGTCAAGATTTGGCGATACCTTAGAAGCCCATAATTCCCAGTAGTTTGTTGTTCTCTTTGTGAGTTTCGTCATATACGCAAGGGTTATTTCCTTTCTTATTTCTGCAATATCCCCATAACCCGACCCTGCTATAATATAATAATAAAGGGAAAACTTGCCGTTGGGCTCAATATCAAATGAATGGCGCAAAACGGAATCAACCGACCCTATGGAAACCGGATTCATTGAAAGTTCATTATCTTCTGCATCTTTCCATGTTCCCTTAAGGTCTCCTATGCCCTTAACACCTGTTGCATACTGATCCATGGAATTTCCATTCTGGTCTATGGTGGAAGCCATGAAATATCTATTTTCTTTATAATGCAGAATGCCGTCAAATTCAGGATAGAATGCTGCAGTGTCACCTATATCATTCCCATAAATGTAAAAATTCTGGTGAAAAAATAATTTTACATTTTTCTTGGTTCCGCTGTTGTTTGAGGCAGTAACATATCTTACATATACATTCTTATAGATATCTACAAAATCTCTGTTTTCAAAATCCACGCCTCCGGAGGAATAACCAACATTGCCAACCATGGTATGGTCATAATAATCCATAAATTTTATCTGTGACCTGTCCATCCATTTAAAATCGTTATCAACAGAAATACCATACATAAACGGGTGGTCAGCAGAATGATTTTCCGATGCAAATTTCGAAAAATAAAAATCGACAATTCTGTAATCTTCATTAAAAGTTAGCAGCATTTTTCCATTTCCCAATGGAAGATACCTTACCATATAACCATATAGGGCATGTACCTTAAAATCTTTTTGTATGAGAACAATGCAGAAATTTTATTTTATCCGCAAAGTACCCTATAGTTTTCTATCCGGTAAAAAAGCTTAAGATGCTAAATACTTTTAATCAAGAATAAAATCATTATATCATAATATATATCTTGTATGAATCATATATTGAAAATGTTTATTAATGGTATTGTGTTAAATTAATATGAATTTAAACGAGGAATGGCTTATGGCCAATTCTAATGGGTCATTCTCTTCTTCAACTGTTTCATTTGCCAATACACGTACATACCATGGTATTTTAGTAAAATCAGATCCAAATAATTATAACAGGTATGTTATTCTGTCAAAACTTTTTGAGGAAATGATTTTTTCTGGAAAAAAATATACACCAGACACAAATTATTACCCTGGCACAACATGGCCTGATGGATTTAAATACATACAGGATTATTCCTGTTCACCTTACCCTGCAGTGGCATTTAACATGGAAGGCAATGCTTTCAAAAAATCATTAATAATGGACACAGATTCGGACACGGTCATTATAAGATACGAATTCCCAGAGAAAGTTCCGGAGAGAATAAACCTTTACCCCCTACTGGCTTTCAGAAATTTTAATAATACAATCAAATCACCGGAAAAGAAATTCGTTTCTGGGGAAATAGATGGCTATTACACCTTTGCCAGCGAAAATTTTCTCCTTAAAATTTCAAAGGTTGGGCACTTCATTGACAAGGGATACTGGTATTACAATTTTATATATCCAAAGGAGGTAGAGAGAGGAACCAGCAGCATGGAAGACCTGTATATGCCTGGAACAATAAGCATTGAAAACATAAAAAACCCTCTTGATATAACAGTTACCACTGAGGAGAAACCCACTGGAGGATTTCAGGAAATCATGGGAAAATTCAAGAATAGGGGGAAGAATAGTGAAAAAGACCCTGATATTAGCGCTTTACGAAGAAACTCATCCAATTTTCTGTTAAAGAATGATTTAATAGCAGGTTTCCACTGGTTCGGCCCATGGGCACGTGACACATTTATATCCATGCCAGGACTTATATTAACAGGGAGAAATTATGACATGGCACGGAAAATTTTCATGAACTATGCCAGTAATATGGAGGAAAATCTTATACCTAACAATCTTTATAACCAATCCTTTGAAAGGTCAGCAGATGCATCATTATGGTTCATATATGCCCTCTACAAATACTATGCCTATTCACTGGATAAGGCATTTGTTTCATCACTTTTTGAAAGGGTAAGAGCCATAATAAATTCATATATCCAGGGTAATGACGACTTTTCTCTGGATGGGAAATTTATAAGTGTAAAAAAAGCACCAATGACATGGATGGATGCTAAAATCGGCAGTACGGTTTTCACGCCCAGAACTGGAAAACCCATAGAAATAAATGCGCTCTGGTATAATGCACTGAAATCATATGTATATTTTTCAACTCTTTCATCAGATAAACCGGATAAAGAAGTGACAGATATTCTTTCAGGATTCGAAAGCGAATTTGCCGAAAAATTCATTGTAAGCGGCAAAATAGCAGACACAATAGATCCTGTGGATACATCTTTCCGACCCAATTTCCTGTTTGCCTATTCCCTGCCATTCCCACTAATGACACAAAAAAATTTTCTTGAAAAAGCCCGGCTGGAACTTGCAACTCCCTACGGGATCAGAAGTCTTTCTCCCACCACCCCAGAATTTAAGGGGACATATTATGGACCCCAGTATGAAAGGGATAGTGCATACCATAACGGTACTGTTTGGCCATGGCTTGTAGGTTCCTATATTACCGCCTGTGTACGGAATGGATATAACCCCAACGACCTGTACAGGTATTTTTCCCAGTTGTATACATTGAATTATGTACCAGAAATTTTTGACGGCCTTAACCCAGGAAATCCACGTGGCTGCATTATGCAGGCATGGAGCTACGGTGAACTTATAAGATCCTATTATGAAGACATTAAGAAGGGCAGAGGAAAACCGCATGCAGGGAAGGTGAATTAATGAAGGTTGCTGTAATAGGATGGGAGCTTCCCCCTGCGTTTTCAGGGGGTCTTGGAATACACACCTCTAATATCTTCTCAATAATAGGAAAAATTATTCCAACCGACATTTACCTTCCTGATATGGGATATTCTTTTTCGGGTTATCCATTTAACATCAGAACCGTACAGGTAACAAGAGGCATTGCCGGTGGATCCTATTCACATGTAACCAATTTCACGGAAGCAGTTGATGATTACAATAACAAAGTGGTGGAAAATTTTAAACCGGACGGTGTGTCGGTTATACACTGCCACGACTGGATAACATTCAGTGCAGGTATAGAAATAAAAGAGAAATTCGGTATACCACTGGTTGTAACTTTTCATAGTACCGAGTATGACAGATCTGCCTATTTCAATCCACAGGGCGATATAATGAAAAGAGAAAAGGAAGGTGCTGAAAAGGCTGATGCCATCATAACTGTTTCCAATTTCACAAAAAGGATTTTAGTTGAAAAATACAATATAGACCCTGATAAGATAACCGCGGTATACAATGGTGTAAAATCATCTGCTTACACACAGGGGCAGAATTATAAAAGGGAGAGGCAGATTCTTTATTTCGGCAGGATAACCAGCCAGAAAGGCCCCAAATTTTTTATGGAAATGGCGGATAAAATTCTCCAGTATGAAAAAAATGTTAAATTTGTCATGGCGGGAACCGGGGATATGCTTGATGAAATGAAGGGCTATGCCCTTGACCATGGTTTCAGCGAAAAAATCCTTTTCCCGGGTTTTGTGGACTTCCATAAGGCAATAGAGTATTACAAGAGGTCAGAGGTTTTTGTAATACCTGCGATATCAGAACCATTTGGCATAACTGTACTGGAATCCATGGTTTCCGGAACACCTGTAATAATGAGTAAAACCACAGGTGTTGGAGAAGCGCTTAACAACGCTTTGAAGTCTGAATACTGGGATACAGATGTTATGTCGTCATATGCTGTTTCCATTATAAACCATAAAAGCCTCATGGATACACTATCACTATACGGAAAGTATGAAGGTATGTCATTTACATGGGAAAAATCGGCAATAAAAACGATAGAGGTGTACAGATCAATATGGAAAATATAGTTTTTTACTTTGAACTGCATCAGCCATTCAGGCTCCGGCCACTGCGAATGCAGGACAATGCTACTGCCATGGACATATTCTGGGAAGAAAAGAACAGGGAGATTTTTAAAAGAATTTCAGAAAATGCCTATATACCGGCAACCCAGACTCTGATGGAAAGCGGCATAAAATCTACCTTCTCCATGTCGGGCACATTTATAGAACAGGCAATGAAATATAGCCCAAAAACCCTCGATATTATAGAGGACTACGTAAAATCTGGTATGTGTGAACTTATGGGCGAAACATATTTTCACTCACTGGCCTCAATATGGGATGAAGAGGAATTCGAATATCAGGTACGGGAACAGACAAAGACGATGAAGAACATTTTTAATTATTCTCCCGTATCATTCAGGAATACGGAACTGATATACAATAACAGAATTGCGGAAATGGCAAAGAATATGGGTTTTAGGAATATAATAGCCGAGGGTACGGACGAAATATCGAAAAATTTCAGCCCCAACTATAGATATGTGGCACCATCCGGCATTAACCTTTACCTGAGAAATTATTCCATGAGTGATAATATATCATTCAGGTTTTCAAACACTGTGTGGAATGAATATCCACTTACGGCTGATAAATATGTAAAATGGATTCAAAACAGCCCGGGAGACATAATGAACCTTTACATGGATTATGAGACATTCGGGGAACACCAGAGGAAGGAAACAGGTATATTTGATTTTATCAGGTACTTATCGAAATATATTGAGGATTACGGGATAAAAACCATAAAAATTGATGAAATAGCAAAAGAACATAATGCTAAGGGAATGGTCAGCATTGAAAAAACCATATCATGGGCAGATACAAGGAGAGATTTATCGGCATGGCTGGGAAATGCAATGCAAAATGAGGCATTTAACCGCTTAAAACTGTGTTCCGCTTCTGATAATAAAGAAATATGGAGATATATGCAGACATCCGACCTCATATATTATATGTCTATGGGAAATCCCGAGGATTTTACCGTTCATGAATACTTTAACCCATACAGGTCACCCTATCTCGCTTTTATTTATTATATGTTTGCACTGGATAACACATGCAGTTCCCATAATGAAAGGATTGAATAAATGGAGAACGCTGTTATTTATTTTCCCAGCAAAATAATTTAACTATGGTGCCATAGCAGATGGTGAATTATCTACCTGAATGGCAACAAAATTAACTACAAAATGTTGTGATAATTTCATATATTATACACATGGTGCTATTATGGAAATTAAAAATTCTCGACCTGTATTGCCCGCCGTATTACAGAGCATGTTTATAATAGCCCTTGGCAACCTGATAGATTCATCCTATGCCCCCATGGCACCGTTTATCAAGAATTTTTATGTCCTAACAGCTACACAAGTAGGTCTCGTCACCAGTGTTATATTTATCGGCTCATCGTGTGTATCCATATTCACGGGCTATTTTGTCGACAGGATAGGTTATAGAAATGCCATGAAATTATCATTTGGAATAATGGCTGCCGGCTCATTGATAGTGTTCAAATCCCCTTACTACATTACATTGCTATTCGGATTCTACCTTATTGGCTTCGGCTATGGTGTCCTGACCCCGGCCACAAATAGCCACATTATGGAGGAGTATTATCCGGAACATCTCACAAGAATGGGTATTAAACAGGCAGGTGTGCCCATGGGTGCCGCACTGGCTTCAATAGCTCTTCCATTCATTGTTCTCAGGACCGGGGTGCCATATACATACCTTGTTGTGTCTATTATGGCAATATTCATGGTACTGATTTTGCCATACAGGAAAAAACAAAATTCTTCGAAATTTAATGTCCGGGAGTATATTTCTGAGATGCTCCAGGCCGGAAAGAACCGATACCTTCTCATTATTGGATTCTCGGCATTGTTTCTTTCATGGTCTCAACAGTCGGTCATGACATATGATGTGCTGTATTTCCAGAAAATAAAATTCGGTACCATTATTGCCGAATCTTTTCTTATCACTGTCCTTATCAGTGCCATATTTGGAAGAATACTGTGGACAAGGCTGGGAAACATAATATTCAGAGAAAACCATATGGCAACATTTTCAATCATTATGTTTTCTACTGCACTGGTTCTTTTGGCATTCCCTCATTTTTCCTCCTACATATATTATGCTTACATTTTTTCAGTTCTAATTGGCTTCACAGCAATTTCATGGAACGGTGTATTCGTTTCCATAATATCAGAAATAGCTCCTCCGGGACGGGTAGGAATGTTCAGTGGAATGGGCATATTGATAATAAGCCTTGGTTACTATAATAGGAACACCAATTTCTGGATTGATAATAGACCATTATCATTCATATGACCTGATGTGGACTGTAATAGGGTTCAAACAGTTAATGAATAGTATTATATATTTGTAATATGTTGTAATAAGTATCATGGGAAAACTCTATACCATAAGGGATGCCTGTAAAATACTCCAACTCAATCCGAACACACTCAGGAAGTGGGACAGGGAAGGAAAGATCAGGTGTGTCAGGCTCTCGAATAACTTCCGGCGTGTGCCTGAGGTGAAGCATGCAGGATAGCCGGACTCGGGAAAACTGATAGTCCGGTTAGAGGTGGAAGGGTCAGGAGAAATCCTGATCTTTACCCTACCCTTGAGGAGATCGGCCTTTCCTATACTGATTCCAGGATATTCATCATATCCGGGAACACATATTCCGTATGGGAAACAGAGGGAATAATGAAAGGCATTGGATATGTAAAGGTGATAATATCTGAGGGAACCAATGGCAGGAGATACTATGTAACCAACCGCAGGAACTGGAAGGCAAAGAGGATACTGAAAACATACCTTGAACGCTGGGGAATAGAGGTCATTCACAGGGATCTAAAGCAGGACGGGTTAGGGAGAATCTTCCTCAGGAAACTATGCAAGACAGAATTGTACCTCCGTCTCATGGTTTCCGGAAGGGCTCTCCTCGAAATCGCAAGCATAAGATCAATAAACAGGTATCCAGGCATTCCTGACAATGTGGGTAAGAGGAAAAGGTGGATATCCTTTGAGATGCTTGAATCCCTGTTCATGGGTTTCAAGAAATACGGTGATTCTTTCATTCAGGCTGTGAAGAAATCACTTACGGATCCATACAGGTCAACAAGAGATGTTATGGGTAAATTGAGAGAATTAAATCCTGAATAATGAATATAATTAACGCAAAACTCTAGTTATAATTTCACAAAATCATGAAGTGGATGATATAGTAACCGTGATTATTTCCACGCATAAATTGTTCATCCCACAGGTTATGAACTATATTATTTATTACTAAATTATTTATTAATATTGTTATCGAAATATATATATATATATATTCATGCATTTATATCATTATGAATAGAAAGAAGGTAATAATAGGTGTATTAATGGCAGCAATATTTATAATGATGGCATTTATTCCAGTAGCGAATACAACGCAGTTAAATAATGATAAAAATACACAGGAAATGCATAATAAAGTTAATTTTATAGGTCTTAAAAATCTCTTAATTTCTATCCGTAAAAATGATAAATTAAGTAAAACAATAGGATATAATGGTATTGAAGTTCATGAAAACACCACAAAAATAAATTCCACTGAAGTTAAAGCTAATTTCTATGTGCATACAAACAAATTTGATAAAAATGTATCAGGATCAATTATTTATAAAAATAATATGTATTATATATATAATACCAATAAAAATGGTATGAACTCATCATCTTATATTAAAATAAGTTCTAAAAATGGTAAAATAATTTACGGGCCGGGAGGGACATATCATTATTACGTTACGGGTTCAGGGAAGGCCAGCCATACTTGGCACAGCTCAATGTCCACAGGTACATGGACAGCATGTTCTCAGGCAATTGCTAAAACTAATACATTTTTCATAACATGGAACGGCCCCCGTATTGTATTTCTGTTCGGATTTATACCTGCTTTATACCTGCCCACAAGTTGCTGGCACGCATCAAATAATAATGGTTGGTCACTAATATGTGGTGGAATAGAGGGGGGTGGCAAGATGATGCCTACTGAAGGATCCAAAACCGTAAATAATTACCATGGATCAGATACAGCAATGAAAATAACAGCATGTTGGAATTATGGAGTTGCAGGAGGATAATTATGATAAATTTATCAAAACCTATTAAAAAAAGAAAAATTTCGAATAAACTATTTTTATTAATTTTTATTTCCTATGTTTTGATTGTAAACATATATGAGCATATGTTCACTTTTATAGCATTTCACTTAAATATTATATTAGGTATAATAGGATTTATAATGTTCATAGATGGTATTGACAGGTATATTGATTACATTAGAAAAAAATGGCAAGATAAAAATAGGCTGCCCTGAAATAATTTACTTTATATACCGGATAAATTTATATGTCTTTATCATCTTGATTTCTGTTCCTCTACATTTTTCTTTACCGTCTCTAAAGATGCGTGACCGCATGTGGAAACAAAATAGTTCCGTGTCCACAATGCAGGCAGTCTGCTTTTGAGTGCAGGGAATTCGTTTCTCAACATTCTTGATCTTTTGCCCTTTATCCTTGCAATTATGTTATCGAGTGCTACTGCAGGATCTGTTTTTATAAATAGATGAACATGGACAGGCATGGTTTCAAGAGCGATGATCCCCCGCCCATATTTCCTTGCAGTATCCTTTATTATATCCCTTAGTCCGGAGTATTTGAACCGGTGTACCCTTTTGGCATATCAATATGTGCAGTCATTGTATATGAGAAAATTGGCTTGCTTTCATCCCGCCCATAAATGGTATGGATCAATTTTACTTCGCCGAAAATGATCAATTTTCACATAACACAATGCCTCAAAGGAAGAACGTACATTCAGGGCGGAACAGAGTCAGAAGACATATGAAATCATTCAATTTAATGCAAACTAAAAAGTGCGGAGAGTGGGATTTGAACCCACGAATCCCTGCGAAAATGGACCCTGAATCCATCGCCTTTGTCCTAGCTCGGCAATCTCCGCTTCCTCATGGCCACAGTCTCATTATGGGCCTGTTTCAATATGTAAGGATATTTACCTTTTCCTAATAACTTTATCTTTCTTATACTTGACTCTAGGCTTATCTTGTTTCCCGGGCTTACTATTGTATGCCTGTTAATTGCATATCCAAGTTTCTCATTGTTGTAAATTATGTAACCATTATCATCCAACTTTCCCATTAGCAAAGATTTGGCCACACCTATTGTTGCTCTATCCATTACAACTCCAGCAAATGTTGCCAGCCCACATTTTCTTGGATGCAATAATCCATTTGCATCAATCAATAGTACACCGTCCACTCCATCAGCAAGTTTTTCGACAAAAGGGGTTTCCCGATATCCTAGATATCCCGGTATGTAAGGAAAGTCAACTTCCATTTCAATATTTATTATGCTGTATTCTCCTCTGTTATATGATATGAGGGCACCATATCCCCTACGCCCATCATAGGAAACATCTATTGCGGAAAAATTATCCTCATCTATCCCGTCTCTAAAATTAGCCATGCTTGCTATGTTTTCCTGTTCATCCTGCAATTTTTTCAAAGGATAATCCGTCTTGAAATCTGAGAAAAATCGTTCCCTGAAATTTTCAACAATCCCATTGGATATCCTGATACCATCTTTCCTTAGCCGTTTTTCCTTTTCATCCATACCGAGGGCATACTTTCCCATTCTCCTATCTGTGTGCACAACCTTGTAACACGGTATTTTATCCGGATCCTGGTTTATTGAAAGCATGTAGCCTACTGCCCTCGCCGCCCTTATGTCCCCAAGTGCTCTTGCAAGTTCTCCATAGGTTGTTATGCAGCCTTCAGGAATCTGCTTTACAAGATTATAGAAATAATCATAAAGATTTAAATGCGTATAATTCATTGATAATCATATCTAATAGGTATAAATTATTATTGAAGCAATATTATTTCATTATAGGAATTATTCACTCATTAACTTTATATTTCAGGATTTAATAACAAGCCGATGTTCGAATCGTTCTTCTTCAAAGTTGGCAAATATGTCAGGAGAAACAAGAAGAAGGTATTAGTATTCTGGATAATATTGTTTTTGCTCATGGCATATCCGGCCACACTTATATTTAGTGACACATCATATAATCTTACTAATTCCTTAGTTACAAAGAATTCACAGTCAAGCAAGGCAAATGATATATTAACATCCCAGTTTCACGGCAATTCATCCGATCCTTCCATAATTATAGTTTCAAATAACACATCAATAAATAATTTGACAATAAGCAGGGAAATGATTAACTTCCAGCATTCTATGGATTCATACCTAAAAAGCATCAACATAAGCTATTCTAGCACGACTAGCATTTTTACTGTAGAGAATAAGACTTTAACGGGATATTCCAGTAGTACTTATAAACTGGAAAACGGAACCAAAGGAATGATTGAATATACATTGATGCTGAAAGATAAAGGTTATAATGCTAGTAAACAAATTAAAACACTCAGCACCAATAAAACTTTTCAACCTTTACTGTACGAACTTGAGCTCACAAATCCCGCTGAACTTTCAAATTTTGTTAATTACGTAAACAACACAATTAAAACCCCGAATAATTCATCGGCAATAGAAAATTATACAGTAAGCCTCGTAAACAGCAGTCAGATATATTTCATAAATAATGCAAAACCACTTGCCAATCCCCTCATAAAGATCAATACACCATATTTTCAGAATTATCTGTATTCACTTTACAACAACTCTGGAAAAAACTACACATCCTTCGTTAGTGGAATAATCTATAATACAACTTACAATAAATATCCGGTACTGCCTTCAAGTTACGGCTCCTCCTCCTTAATGAACCATGGAAATTCAACTTTGTTAATGATATTTTCATACAAGGGTAGTATTAGCAAGTCACAGCAGGCACATATTATTTCAATGGAGAAGAGCTACAGTTCAAAAATAGCAAACAGTTCATATTATCTTGCAGGTGCTTCAGTTTCAAATAACCAGCTCGCTAACGAATCTCTGCATGGCATGATTATTGCATTGATGATAGGCATAATAGTTTCAATATTCATTGTTGGTATATTCTTCAGGTCACCNNTTGCTGCTTATACTGATTCTTGGTATAGCTTCCGATTATTCCGTATACATACTGGCCCGTTTCCGCAGGGAGTTAAAGAATAAAAATCCCAATGCAGTAGAAGACTCATCCAAATGGGCTGGACATGCAGTATTCACATCAGGCACCACTGTTGCACTTTCTTATATCATATTATGGATTTCCAATATACCCATATTCAGCGATGCGGGACTTACAAATGCAATAGCTGCCGTGGTTACAATAATTATTGCAAACACATTTCTGATCGCAATACTTGCACAGTGGCAGGAAAAAGCTTACTGGCCAACTAAAATTGAAAAGAATCAGAAACTCCCATTTGAAAAATCAATGGAAAAAGTTGCCCATGTAGTCTTAAACAACAGGAAAAAGGTCATAGTAATATTGGTTATAGTAACACTGGGAGCATTATTTATATATTCAACAACTCCAACTAACATGGATATTTTTGGATTGATTCCCGCAAGCAGTGGTGTCCAGGCAACAAGTGTAATTAACAGTTCCCTGCATTATGACCTTTTTGATCCTGCATATGTTATGGTAAACTTTACTTCACCTATTATGTTAGTCAATTCAACAACGGGGAGCATTCATTTCAATAGTACGGAGTATAATCAGACGCTGGCAATAGAGGATAAACTGGCATCTTCACCCTATGTGCATAGCATATCTGGACCGGGTTACCCATATGAAAAGAAGGTAAATTATACAAACCTCATATCATCACCAGAGTACAGTAACCAGTATATAAACCAGACAGCGACTTACATAGGGCACAACCACAAATCAGTTGAAATTGTAGTGTACCTCTCCAACGTTGCATGGAGCAATCCTTCAGCAAATTTTGTCAATAGCATGCCATCAATAGTGAACAGTGCTGGTGGGGGTTCAGGAGACTATAAAGCATATGTTGGGGGAACCACGGAATATCTCAACAATGCATATTCATTCACATCCCACTCCTTTGACAACATGGTACCACTTCTTGGCATTACAATATTCATAATTCTCCTTATCCAGCTTGCTTCCGCCCTTACTCCAGTAAGGCTAATACTTATGGTTATGGCTGCTGTCATGCTGGCGCTCTCTATTACCTATGTGATATTCTATTACATTCTTCACCTGCCTGTTATTATATTCCTTCCACTCTTTGTATTTATCACATTGCTGGCTGTAGGTCTGGATTATGATATCTTTATGATTACAAAGGTTCAGGAAAATATCACAAAAGGAATGAATACCAGTGAAGCAGTAAAAAATTCCATAATAGAAAATGGAGGAGTAATAATAACTCTGGGATCCCTATTATTTGCCACATTTGGTGCCTTATACTTCAGCGGATTAGGTATAATAGAGGAGATTGGTGTAGGACTTGCACTTGGTGTCCTGATAGATACCTTTGTAAGCTGGATGTTCTTCGTCCCTGCAATAATGACTGTAATGGACCGGTATAACTGGTGGCCGTCCAAAATCGTAAAAGAATCCCGCACGGAAAAATAATTATACATTGCGGGACTACGGTAATATGAAGACATTCCTTAAGGTGATATTTAACAGTGAGGGTACAAAGCCCAGTGAAGTAGTGGGTAGATTAAGGTCTCTTGGATTTTCCCTTATAAAGGGGGAACAGGACATGGTTTATGATTGGCCCGATTCAGCCACGGCAGATGACGCCATATGGTTTGCAGACAAAATACAGGCAACACTTCAGGGCTTTAACGTTTACTTTGAACTGGAAACGCTTGATTAAAAATTATTTTTCTGTTTCTTAAAGGGTATTCTCCTTATATCACCGCAATAGGGGCAATGTACCACTATCATTTTATTTTTCAATGAGATTCTGATCTCCTTGTATGGTGCCTTGCAATTCTTGCAGTAAGAACGTTTTATGGTTCTGTCTATGGTGATATTCATTCTCATTCCAATTTTTTCCATTAACCGGATATATCTTCTGGCCAGATTTATATTTTCAGTGTTCTTTGCTTCATTAAACAATGTATCTATTCTTTCTCTTGATATCTTTATAAGAGCCTGGTCCTTCATCTTCTATAAATCTTTATTAATATTATAAATATTGCCCTCCATGATTAAATTTATGGTGCTGGATGTGGATGGAACTATTACCGATCAAAATCGTATTATATCACCAGAGGCAATTAAGAGTGTAAGGCTGGGCATAGAAAAGGGCCTGCAAATTTCACTGGTAAGCGGAAATGTGATTCCCGTAATGTATGGGTTAAAGACCTTTCTTGGAATCAACGCTCCCGTATTTGGGGAAAACGGCGGAATAATGTATTATAATGGGAAAATAGAAAAATTCTTCGAAAAATCAAAACCTTTCCAGTTTATTGATTATATATCCCGCAATTCCTCTGTCAAATCATATTTTACAAACCAGTGGCGTGAAACTTCTGCAGCATTTTCCATGAATCCAGAGGATGAGGGTTTTGTATCTGCCGAGGCTGAAAAATGGAACCTGGAAATTGTAGACAGCAAATTTACATGGCATATAATGAATCCGGGCCAGAATAAGGGATACGCCTTAGGCATCATAAAAGAACAGTTTGGGCTAAACTGGGATGATATTCTGGTTGTAGGTGATTCAGATAATGACAATTCAATGTTTAGCCTGCCTGTGAAAAAGGCATGTCCCTATAACGCAACAGAAACAATAAAATCCATGAGCGATTATGTATCATCCGAATCCTACGGAAATGAAATAAATGATATAATGGTTAAATTCCATATAATATAGTTATTTTAACTCTCTTATGTATTTTCCCATTTTATCTCCTATGAGCTCTTTCCCCTCGATAACAGTTTCACCGCGCATTATGACATCAGAAGGGAAAATGGCATCAAAACCGTTGAATGGAGATCCTGGGTTTTTGGAATGCAGCCTGTAATCGTTGATTTTTTCCATGGATGAGAAATCTACAGACATGAAATCGGCATAATTTCCTATTTTTATTTCTCCCTTTCTGAGGTTAAACAGTTGAGCGGGATTCAATATGCATGTTTTATAGAATGTATCAAAGGACAACAGTTTTTTTTGCACAAGTGCCAACATAAGTGGGATTCTAGTTTCAACACCTATTATACCTGCCTTTGAATATTCGAAATCTGTCTTATCATTCTGCACATGTGGGGCATGGTCTGAAGAAATAATGTTAAACGTTCCATTAACCAGCTTAGCTATTAAATCTTCCTGGGTCTCCCTGGATCTCAGAGGAGGATTCACCTTTCCATAAGGGCCTAAGGGCATATCATAGTTAAGCAGGAGGTGGTGTGGAGTTACCTCTTTTATGTAGGGAGTTCCATAATCATGTGTCATATGTGTTATAACGCCTCTGGAAAGTTTCATGTTATTTGCCCTTTCAATTGCAATTTCTTCACATTCCATGGGCCGTATGCTGGAATATTCCTTTAAATTTCTTGCCCTGCCTCCATGTTTTTTCAGGCAACTGCCATCTTCGGCATGGAAAACAACAGGAATTCCCATTTCGCTTATTGTCCTTACCGCATCTTCAGAATAATTATTCATTCCACCGGTATTTGTTGTTTCTCCCATGTATACTTTTATTCCCGATGATTCCTTGCTGATAATATCCCCATTGGTACCAGTAAACATAGAATACAGTCCGAAATCACAGAATGCTTTTCTCCTTACTATTTCCAGTTTGTCGCTGTACGCTGCATAATTGTCTATTTTTCTTCTGTTATTTGGCATGTCAAATACAGTTGTGGTACCACCGAATATGGCCGAAATAGTGCCTGTGGAAAAATCTTCCTTATCTGTTTCTCCCGGATCTCTGAAATGGACGTGCGTGTCTGTTCCCGCAGGAATAATGCCATTTTTGAGTATTTTCTTCTCTTCATTAATGTGCTTTTTTATTCCTGTTATTATTCCGTTTTCAACACCTATATCCAGATCCTGAAAAGAACCGTGGAAGAGGAATTTTCCTGAGAATACCCTGTCATACATATAATGGTATAATTGGGAAATTAAAATACATTGCCATTTTAAGCGAAATTGTTATATTAATAATCAAAATAAGTAATAATGAAAGAAAAGAGAATATTTGATTATGTGAGGAATATCGACTCCATACTTATAATAAATGGTGGAGAAAATCAGGTAGACAAAACATTTTTTTACCTCACAGGGGCGAAATCAGGCATATTTGAGGGTTCAATATTGCGTGTCAAACCAGAAAAGATCACAATTATCACATCTGCACTGGAAGAAGAAGCCGCAAAGGAAACGGGGTTCGATGTGTTAGTTTACAATACAGTATCAGAAAGAAATGAGATCTTGAAGAATGCATTTAAGAATGATGTAAATGTGGGGCTAAATTACTCTGCACTCACTCTTGAACTTTACAAGCAACTCATGAAGATTATACCTGATAAGGAATTCATTGATGTTTCCCAGTCCATTGATGAAGCAAGAAAAATCAAGGAAGAATCCGAATTAAAGAATATAAGGGAAGCAGCGAAAATAGCAAGCGATTCTTTTCAGGATTTTATAAAAACACTAAAAGAGGGCATGACAGAATCAGAACTCGCTGCAAATATAGTATATGCAATGATGAAAAACGGTGCCTCCGGGGAATCTTTTAAAACTATAGTAGCCTTTGGAAAAAACTCTGCAATGCCACATTACATGCCAGGCAATGCAAAACTGAAGAAAAACGATTTTGTGCTCATGGATTATGGTGCACTGTATAACAGATACTGCTCAGATACAACAAGGACAGTTGTATTCGGGAGGGCTGACGAGAAACAAAGAGATATGTATGAAACGGTTAAACTGGCACAGCAGGAGAGCAAAGACGCTTTGAAGGCTGGAATTAATGGCAAGGATGTAGACATGATCGCCAGAAAAATAATTGACGAAAAATACCCGGGGAGATTCATACATAGCCTGGGTCATGGTGTGGGTTTGGACGTACATGACCATCCGGCACTGTCTCCAGCACTTGATTTTATGCTTAAGGCAAACATGGTTATTACAGATGAACCTGGAGTTTACATACCCGGATTTGGAGGGGTAAGAATTGAGGACGATCTGATAATAAAGAAAAATGGCCACGAGGAAATAACCAGCGCCCCAAGGGAACTTATGGAATTATGAAATGATAACATCAAACTTCTTTGTTGATTTCAGGCTTATTGAAAACGGTGGCCGTATAGATAAAATGGTAAATTCACTTGATTCTGACGACCGCAGATCTGTAAGAGAAGCATTCGACTACCTGAACGGCCTTGTGAGAAAATATGCTGATAATGAGGGATACAACATCACCATGGGCAAAAAGGCATTCGCCATTGCCATGTGGATGCTTCGCTACATAAATGAACCGGGAATGACATCCAGATTTGTCATTACCCAGCGAGATGTTTTTGAGAAGGAACTTTACAGGATTTCCAGTGAAGATAATGAAAATATTATATTTTATTGTGACGGTGCAGGAATAGAAGCCAGTGTGGATGGCGATGCATTTCACATACCATTTGATTTCTTCATAAAAAACAATAAAAAACTGTCAGGGTACAAATACAGGCTTGTATATCAGAAAATCAGAAAAGGTACCATTGACGTCAGCAAAGATCAGTTCATACATCTTTTGCGGGAAGATTTCGTTGTAAAACTTATGGATGTATACAATGTAATTAGTCCGGGAGATTCACAGAATGTATTCAGGAAATTTCTTGGAGACCTGGATAAAATAAAAAAAGATTTTCTTGAAATAAAGGCTAAAAATACTATATCACTGGGAGATGTCGATTTCACAATGTTTCCACCATGCATAAAAACATATATTACGCAGATGCGGGATGGTGAAAATCTTGCCCATCTGGCACGTTTCACTCTTGTAAGCTTCCTGCACAATGCAGGAATGACCAATGAAGACATGATAAATCTATTCAAATCAGTTCCGGATTTCAAGGAAGATCTTACAACATATCAGGTTAACCATATCACCGGAATTATATCTGGCACGGAATATTCTCCACCCAAGTGCGCCACACTTAAATCCAACCATCTTTGTTTTATGGGAGATGACACATTATGCATCAAAA
>DAUP01000102.1 GCA_002505185.1 Ferroplasmaceae archaeon UBA567
TTCAACAATATTCTTCTGAGAGCAATTATTATTTGTCTAACGGGATATAATCGCCATAGTGGTAAACGATCTATTTATATCCTTCATTATTGACACAACAAGCCTCAACAATGACTGATCAGATGGGAATACACCAATCTTCCTGGTTCTTCTTTTCAATTCTAAATTTAATCCCTCCAAGACATTTGTGGTTGTTAATCTCTTATGGTCACTGGGAGTGAATGCCATCTCTCAAACATCTCTGATACTTTCTCCATTCCATTATCAACAAGGATATCGTATGCTGTTGATATGAGAGATTCATTCTCCAACGCCTCCTTCCCTATCATTGTGGATACTAAAGACCATTTCTTCTTCGAAATAATTTTAATGAGTTGTCACCCGGTATCCAAGAATCTCGGTCTATTGCATAATCATTTTTGGAGCAAATAGAAATATAAGAAGTTGCCCGTATGTTGATTATAATTAAGTCTATTCAAAGTTAAAGAAAATATATTATAGCTATGAAAGAACCACTGGATTTAACCTCGTTCAAAAGGCGGTCAGGATTATTGCTGGAGGATAATTATGGTAAATCGAAAGACAATATAAAATACCTGGAATAATAAACTATCTTGCCAAAATGAGACCGCTGTATAATATACAATTTAGACGGTATATTTTTACTGGAAATTCAACAAACTAAAGGAGAGGAAACGAATTATGCAATTGACTGAATTTATTCAATAAATTTATATCGCCAAAAACCTTTGAGGCTTATGGCAGATAAAAATTCTAAGAAAATTAATGAATCACCAGACATTGTTTCAAACTTGACTTTCGAGAATAGGTTTATGGGCAATCTCATGCAGAAGTCCTTTTACACGGATTGACCTGTCAATTCTTCAAAAATTATGTTGGTACGATACTCAATATTTTTCCGGGATAGGGTATCTTCATCTTATCAATTATATTCCTGGCATTTTCTAATTCAAATCCATGGGTAATTATTGCCATCTAATGTCCTGACCGGTATTGCCTTTAATACCGACAGCATATAAGATATAACACATAAGAGAACATGATCCTCTCTCCTCCTATAATTATAATAGTTCTTATGAATTTGCAATAATTTATTATATCATCTACTTGCCCACCAAAAATTAACTATTTATTCTCTCATTCAATATGGATTCATGACCGATATTAAGGAGTTGCAGGAAATAACAAGGGAATTCATAGACAAACGGGACTGGAGAAAATTCCACACAATCAAAGATCTTGCAATGAATTGTTCAATAGAATCCGGCGAACTTATGGAAATTTTTTTATGGAGAAACAGCGAATTCGAAAATAATATAGTGGGCGGAAAAGACAAGGATTCACTTGAAATGATAAAAAACGAGGTTTCTGATATTTTATTTTCATGCTTTGCAATAGCGGATCACCTTAAGTTTAATCTTGAGGATGCCTACAGGCAAAAAATGAGCGAACTGGACAAAAGGTATGATGTTGAAAATGTAAAGGGGAAACTGGTGAAAATTCCGTCTCCAGATAACATGAAGAAGGATAATCACGATTAAATCAATAATTTATTTTTGATGTAAAGGTCATAGAATCTTGTTCCTTTATTTATTAAGTGATCCGGGATCCCCTCTTCCAGTATTCTTCCATTGTCAATGTAATAGATATAATCTGAATTTATTATGGTTTCAAGATGGTGTGCTATTATAATTATTGTTTTTCCTTCCATAAATTTGAATATTGCATTCTGAATTATTCCTTCATTCTTCATGTCCAGTTGCGAAGTGGCTTCGTCCATAATAATTATCTGCGGGTTGTTCACTGCAGCCCTTAATATGGAAACGGCCTGCCTCTGGCCCTCGGAAAGGTTTGTACCACGTTCACCCACTTCAGCATACAAGCCCAGGGGGCCAATAATACTTTCCAGGCCCAGTTCCGAGATTTTTTGGAGAACAGTATCTTCCGCTATGGACGAATCTGCAAATCTAACGTTATCCAGTATTGTCCCATCAAACAGAAAGGGATCCTGAAGAATTACACCAAAAAGTTTTCTGTATTCCATGGTATTAAAATCATTTATGTCTATGCCGTCCATGTATATGGTACCTGCATCAGGTTTATAAAAATTCAGGATTAAATTAGATGTGGTTGTTTTGCCTGCGCCAGTTTTTCCTATTATGGCAATTCTCTGACCTTTCTGAATAATCATTGAAAGATTATCAATAATCCTTTCCTGCCCATATGAGAACGTAACGTTGCTCAGCATTATATCCCTACTGAACGCTGGTGTTTTCTCTCCATTGACCTTATAATCCTTTTCTTCATCTATTATCCTGTAAATTCTCTCTATGGCAATAGATGAGGACTGGTATGAGTTATAGAACTGGGATAGCTGAACTATGGGGTTAAAAAAACCCTGAACGTAAACGATAAAGGATACAAGAATTCCGATGCTTATAATTTTCCCAAAAACCTCAGTCCCACCTTCATACAGGACAATCATTATTCCAAGGCCCTCTATCACTTGAACTATGCTGGAAAAGAGTGATGTGAGCCGCACTGCCTTCAGATTTGCATAGTAATTATTAGAATTTACAGTATCAAAGTTACCGTTGAATACATTTTCTGTACCTGAACTTTTAACTGCTTTTATTCCATTGATAGATTCACTGACATTGCCAGTCAGCTCTGCTATCCTTCTCCTTACATTCATATAATTGAATTTTATTTTCTTATTCATAAGAAATATCGTCGCCAGGAGCATGGGTATTATAATTATTGCATACACAGTGAGAATGGGGTCAAGATAAACCATAATGAATATGGAAGCTATGATTCCCGCTATGCCTGCAACCACCTGTGGAAGCTGGAATGTCAGGAAATCAGACAATGTTTCCGCATCATTTGTTATCCTGCTTATAATCTGCCCTGCATTCTTTCCAGCATAGTATTTTAATGGGACATACTGGAGATTTTTGAATGCCCGGTCCCTGAGATCTTTTATTACCGCCTGGGATGTGTTCATCATATACTTTGTTCTTCTGTTTTCTGCTCCATAGTTAACTAAATATATGCCAAGATACAGTATAGCCAGCACTATAAGTATTTTAAATTTCAGTGCTATTATAGAATCCGTGGCAATACCTATTAGATAAGGTCCAATCATTGCAATAATAGATGATCCCAGTATAGATGTGATTATTATAGCTGAATTTCTTTTGTATGCAAGTATTTCCCTGAGAAGCCTTATAAAATAGTTATTCAATGGCATCACTCCTGAATTTCCTTGCAAATAGGCCTGAGAAATACCCCTTTTTATTTATAAGTTCCTTTATATCTCCATACTCCATGATGGCACCCTTTTCCAGGACATATGCCTTTTCTGCCAGCATTACAGATGATAGTTTATGGCTTATTATTATTGTGGTCTTTCCACTGATAAACCCTTCAATAGTGCTTAGAAATTTTGTCTCTGTGTCTGCATCCAGGTTTGATGTTGAATCATCGAATATGATAATTTGTGGATTCCTTATAATTACTCTTGCAATCGCCATTCTCTGTTTCTGCCCTCCTGAAAGAGTTATTCCCCTCTCGCCCACTGGTGTGTCATAACCCGATGGAAGACTATCAATAAAATCGTCCAGCATGGAAAGTTTAGCCGCTGCCCTTACCTGTTCTTCAGGATAATTCTTGCCCATAGTTATATTATATCTTATAGTTCCTGAAAATAGTATGGCATCCTGTGAAACAATACCGATCTTCTCTCTTATCAGTTCATCGTTTATTTCCCTTAATTCAGTCCCATCAAGGTAGGCATGGCCAGTATAATTTTTATACAGGCCTGAAATAACGTTTACAAGAGTGGTTTTGCCTGATCCGGTCTCGCCAACAATAGCCACTTTATCACCGGCATGGATGTCCATTTTAATGTTTTTCAATATTGTGGAATTATTGCTTTTATACCCTAAATTTTCCAGGTTTATATTGCCCTTGATGGGGGGTGCCAGTGTACCCTTTTCATCGCAACCGTCGCTGTTAATGGAATTAATTCTGTCAAGGCTGGCCATGCCATTCTCATAGAACGATATGTATCGCCCATAAAATCTAACTGGCCTTAATACCAGGGTAAAAATATTAACAGCTGCGATCACGCTTCCAACGGAGATGACTGAATCTATGCTCTTTATTCCTCCATATATCAAAACNNCGTACACCTGCTATGCCCTTGTAATCGTCAAAATATGAATCTGTAGAATAATCAAATTTTTCAATTTCTTCTTCCTCTGCTGTAAAACTACGTACAACGCGGTTTCCTATAATATTCTGATTAAGTATGTTGTTCATCTTGCCATATTTGTCTCTCAGTGAGCGCCAGAATTTTCTCTGCTTTCTCTGCATAAGGAAAGTAAAATAAATTATGGGGGCAATAACAATAAAGAATATTATCGTGAAACCATAATATAATCTGGTCAGATCAATACCGGCAATTATTATAAGGAATGTCACACTGAAAAGATTGGAAAGTGACATATTTACAAGCCTTCTAAGAGTCTCAATATCCATGGTAAATTTTGACAGTATATTCCCGGTGGAGTTATTATTGAAATACTCATAGTTTTTTGACAATAACCTGCCAAATTCGTTCTTTCTTAAATTATAAACAAATTTTTGGCTTGCCTTGTTAGAATAATAATCAATTATAAAATCAAATAATGAAGAGACCACTGTAACTGCAAAAATCAGGAGGGCAAAATGAAGTATAATTATATAATTCTTTGAAACCAGGTAATTTACAGAATCTCCTATGTATAATGGAACTAACAGGCGCAAATAAGCATATGCAAGTGATGATGCAATTACAGCAATTATAAGATACCATACACTTCTTATATTTCTAAATATAATTGAATATCTGTTCACAACATAATCAAATTGCATTTCTGTATTTTTATTTTATGTATTTTAACTCGCAGGATAAGCCATGAAAAATCACATGATTGTGATTGTTTCTGTGAAATTCTCTGCAGGAAACTGGAAATATCTCAGTCTTCCTGCTGGACATAATGCAGATAAATGTGTATACAAATTGCACCTAGACAGGGATATTCGCCATGGCAACTTGGTGCCTCCAAAGCGGCTGCACTGTAACCAGCAACAGGTTCTCACAAAGCTGTAAGGACCATGCCGTGTGGGAAAAGCTATGCGAAAGTGATAGCCTCTGATTCGGATGAGAAGGTATAGTTTGCAGGCAAAATTCAACCTGAAGTATTGTCAATCAGAAACATTTGATTTTTCATAAATAAACTTATATAATTACAATAAATAAGGGATGATATGACAATTTATCAGGGTAAAAGCACAAAGAAGTTTACAGGAGGAAAGTTAAGAAGGAACCACTCAAAGAGAAGATATGAACTTGGCAGGGAACCTTCATTTACCAAAATAGGTGAGACAGAACGCAGGTCGCTCAGAACCATGGGAGGAAACAGGAAATTATTATTACTGAAAGAACAGTATGCTAACATTTACAATCCTGAAAACAAGACTACAAAAAAGCTGAAAATATTGACTGTGAAAGAAAACAATGCCGATCCGCATTATGTCCAGAGAAATATAATGAACAAAGGGACAATAATATCCACGGATGAAGGAAATGCAGAAATTACATCCAGGCCTGGCCAGGACGGAATAATCAACGCAGTATTAATAAAATGATAACACTTTATTCCCAATATTTCAATCCAAATATTTCCAGGAAATACGGCCGCAGAATTAGCAGGGAAAGAGCTAAAAATTATTCTGATGAAAAACTGGAACACATACTAAATACAATGAATGTTAAATATGAGGTTAGAGATGCCCATTATTCCAGAATCCCATACGAAGATTCCAGAATGTTTATAATTGAGGGAAATATAAAAAAATCAACAATAATAAAAATTATAGGGGAAAAGTTATAGGTTACTTCTTTTGCATTCTTCTTGAATTTTTCTTTTTATACTCATAATATTGCATAGGATGCTTTATTTTGATGCATAATGTGTCATC
>DAUP01000097.1 GCA_002505185.1 Ferroplasmaceae archaeon UBA567
TTCAATCCCGGCTCACGGCATAATATTAAAAGCTTAATTTGTGGTCTGTTGCATAACTTCTTCTGTTTTATTTCCTTCATATTATAACTTTTATACTTATCGACCATGTTTTATAACATTCTTAATTCCCCATATGTATGCATTTCACCATAATTCTTTATAACATTGCATAATCTGAATCTTTGATAACCTTCACATTCCACTGTTTCATATTTTTTATTTTAATGTTTCGCCATACTTTCTCTTTACAGATAAATTGATTTCCTCTATGCCATTCCATTCATCCTTTCATCTCCTTATCCTAATTATCCCTGAAATCAACATCACTGAATTGTATCATTCTTTTATCAGGCTGATTATTAAATTGAGTTTTAATAATTATGCAACACCATTTAAATTAATAAAGTATATGTAAAGTGATGAAATGGATAAAAAATGAAAGTCGGAATTGCTGGATTGGGGAGGATGGGGAGTGGAATGGCAAACACTCTTTTGAGAAATAATGTGGATGTTTTTGGTTACGATATAAATAGAAAGGCAATGGACAAATTTACCAGCTCAGATCACTTTATTGCTACCAAAAACATCAGTGAATTATTTTCATGTGATTATGTAATACTCTCTCTCCCAGAAGGAAATAATGTTATTGATATTCTTAAATCCTACAAAGGCGGATCCATAATCATGGATACAACTACAATAAGCCTCAATGAACTTCAAAAAATATTGGATTCTCTGGGAGATTATAAATCAAATTACATATCATGCAAGCTGGAGAGAGGACCTCAAGAGGCAAATGAAGGGAAACTTGCACTGTTCCTGGGTGGAGATGAACAACTTTACATAAAATCTCTGAAAATCCTGCATATTTTGGGCAGTCCCATGTATATTGGCACTCATTATCAGGCCACTATGATGAAGTTGATTAGCAATATGATTGGCACAGCAGTGGTTGACATATTTGGCGAAATGTCAGTATTAATCAGGAAGCTAGGAATTGATCCAAAAATTGCCATAGAAGCACTCTCTATGGGAGGTGCAAATTCTATAACCCAGATGTTCCGTCTGGAATGGCAGTCAAAGGACGAGTTTGGGGAAGCATTCTCAATGGAACTTGCTCAGCATGTAATAGAAATGGCACTTGAATCGGCAAGAGATCTGGGTGTGTCAAGCCTGCACCTTATTGAGCAGAACAATCTAATGATGAAACTTGCGAAAAACATGGAATTCGGTAGCAAGGATGTGGGAGAAATATCAAAATTATACTGGAATTTGAACGATTCAGATAATCATCTGCAATAACATAATTTTCAGGAATTATTGTTATGTTTGCTTTATTTTACAGGTTTTCTTATATTATTTTTGATATATTATAATATTTTCTCACATCATTTTTAAAAGTTTTACTCCACAAATATTTATATAACATTATGTAAATACCCTATCAGATGGATTCGATAATGTTTATTGAGCAATTGTTCTTTTTGTTGCTTGAGTAAACGTTATCTTCATTAAAAATTTTGGAGGTAATGAGATGTATTTTTATGGTAGTAGAAGCTATGGCGATTTTTTCAACATGGGAGAGTATAGTAGAATAGGCTATGAAACTGACAGAAAGAAAATAAGTATATTTGACACAACACTTAGAGACGGGGAGCAAACACCCGGTGTATCATTTAACATGGAACAAAAATATACAATAGCAAAAATGCTGTATGATGCCGGAGTTGACATAATAGAGGCAGGATTCCCGGCAGTGTCAGATGAGGAATTAAAAACAATAAAACGTATAAACTACGATATGGACAATATATGTTCTCTTGCAAGATGCAATAAAAACGATATAGATAAGGTAATAGAATCCGACTCAAAAATAATACATTTATTTATAGCAACATCGGACATTCACATGAAGTATAAACTAAATAAAACCAGGGACCAGGTTTTTGAAAGTATAACAAATTCAATAGATTACGCAAGAAGCCACGGACTTACAATAATATTTTCCCCTGAAGATGCCACAAGAACTGATATGGATTTTCTTAAACATATTATTTCATCTATAAAGGTTGAGACTGTCAATTTTCCAGATACTATAGGCATCATGAATCCAATGTCAATGTATTACTTTATTAATAAAATAAAAGAATTTACCACCACCAATATAAGCATCCATTGCCATAATGATTTTGGCTTAGCAACGGCAAACACTCTTGCAGGCCTGATGGCAGGGGCGAATGAGGCTCAACTTACAATAAATGGCATAGGCGAAAGGGCTGGAAACGCTTCATTAGAAGAGGTTGTGTCATCTATATACGGATTTCTCGACTCACACACTAATATCAGAATGGAAAAATTATATGAAATATCAAAGTATGTAACAGCAGCCAGCGGAATAATACCACAGAAAAATAAGGCAATAATAGGGGAAAATGCATTTTCTCATGAGGCTGGAATACATGTTCATGGGATAATAAACAACCCGAAAACATATGAAGCGATAAACCCTGAGGTTTTTGGCATTAACAGAAGAATAGTTATAGGTAAACATTCTGGGAAAGCAGCTATCAAATATATACTGGAAAATAAAGGAATCCACAAAACAGATGATGAGATAGATAATATATTAAAAATAATAAAAAATAGGGATAACAAAACAATAGACGATGAGTTTTTATTAGAGGTGATAAGAAATGAGTAAAACAGCAGCAGAAAAGATATTTTCAGAAAAGAGTGGAACAGACTCGAAAAGCGGAGACTATGTAGTGGCTAATGTGGATTATGTAATGGCAAATGATATAACAGCTCCAATAGCAATAGATGCCTTCAACGAGCTTGGAATGAAAGCAAAAAGTGATAAAATTATAATTATTCCAGACCACTTCATTCCTCCAAAGGACATAAACTCAGCAATACAATATAAAAAATCAAAGGATTTTGCTATTGAAAATGGAACATGGTTTTATGATATAGGTAGCGGAGGTGTGTGCCACCAGGTGATGATGGAAAAGGGATTTGCAGCACCAGGGCGATTAATTGCCGGAGCCGATTCCCACACAAACACATACGGTGCCCTATCTGCAATTTCCACTGGAATTGGAAGTACTGAGGCAGGAGTGATATTTGCAACAGGCAAGATGTGGTTCAAAATTCCAGAGACAATTAAAATAAATTTAAGAGGAAAACCAAAAAAAGGGGTTGAGGGCAAGGATATTATTTTAAATATTCTATCAACAATTAAAAACGGTGGAGCTGCATATAAATGCATGGAATTTTCTGGAAATATAAATTATATAGACATAAATGAAAGAATGACCATGGCGAATATGACAACTGAGGCTGGAGCCAAATGCTCATTTTTTGATACTGATGATAAAACAATAGGATATCTCAATCAAAGAAATACAGGGGATTATAAAATAGTAAAATCAGATGAAAATGCTGATTTCTCCAGGATTATTGAAGTTGATATGGATGATATAGAACCCTCTATTGCAATTCCAAATTCACCTGACAATGTAAGGATTGCAACGGCAGTACATGAGAAAATAGATCAGGCATATATAGGTTCATGCACAAATGGAAGGATAGAGGACATAAGAAAAGCTGCAGCCATATTAAAAAATAAAAAGATAAATAAAAACGTCAGGTTAATGGTAGTGCCAGCAAGCCAGGATGTATATAATCAGGCACTAAAAGAGGGGTTAATAAATACCATAGTAGAGTCTGGCGGCTATTTTTCAGGAACAACATGTGGTGCATGCCTTGGTGGGTATATGGGAGTATTGGGCCCAGGTGAAGTTTGCATATCATCAACAAACAGGAACTTTATAGGCAGGATGGGGGACAAGTCATCAAAGGTATATCTGGCCAACCCATCAATAGTTGCTGCATCAGCAGTACTGGGAAGAATAGGAACACCGGAGGAGTTATAAAATGATAAATAATATAAAAGGAAGGGCAATAGTATTAGGAGATAATGTGGACACAGACCAGATCATACCAGCAAAATATCTAAACACTTCAGATCCAGGCAAGCTTGCACCTCATTTTATGGAAAATGAATACCCTGATCTGGTTAGTCACATCAAAAAGGGTGATATTATAGTTGCAGGCAAGAATTTCGGATCTGGATCAAGCAGGGAACATGCAGTTATCACCATAAAAGGCCTTGGAATTTCCTGCATAATAGCTGAAAGTTTTGCGAGGATATTCTTCAGAAATGCCATAAATACTGGAATTCCCCTTATTGAGGCAAAAATAAATGTTTCTGAATTTGATGAAATTTCGGTTGATTTTTCGAATAGTACGATAATGTATAATGGAAAGGAAACCCATTTTAAGGAATATCCCGAATTCCTGAAAAATATTATAAACAGCAATGGCTTAATAAACTATGTGAGGTCTGGGAAATGGTAGATATTGCTGTCATACCTGGAGATGGGATAGGGAAAGAGATAATCCCAAAGGTATGTGAAATGCTATCTACTATTGATTCATCCATTGATTTTACATACTATGGCATCTCATCTGAAAGATATTTGAATAAGGGCATTACCATAACAGATGAAGAAATAGAGGATTTAAAAAGCTATAAGTCCATACTTTTCGGGGCAATAGGTGATTTCAGTGTAAAACCCGGAGTTATGGAGCAGGGAGTTATACTCAAACTTAGAAAGGAACTTGACCTTTATATGAACATACGCCCAGCTATTTCTTTTAAAGCAATTACTGGAAACAACATAAACATGACAATCTTAAGGGAAAACAAGGAGGATTTTTACTCTGATATTTCCGGGAATTTCAACGAACATAAAACATTCAATAAAAGTGACGGTTTCTACAATTATAATGGGGATATCAACATAGAATCGGATGACCAGATATATTATACAATGGGTTTTCTTTCAAGAAAGAATTTAAAACGATTTTTCAGATCAGCTTATAAAATTGCAGGTTCTGAAAATATAACAGTTACCGACAAGGCTAATGCAGTTCCGATGTACTCCTTATGGAGGGAAATAGCCATGGAGGAAGCGGAACCTTTCAAGAGGGAGATTGCCTTTGAATATGCCGATTCTCTTGCCTATAACATGGTAAGAAATCCCAAGAAATACAGTTATGTAATTGCCCCGAATCTATATGGTGACATACTGTCTGATATGGCAAGTTCTCTTACAGGAGGTCTTGGATATGCGCCCAGTGGAAATATAGGTGATAAAAATTCAATGTTTGAACCTGTCCATGGCAGTGCTCCGGACATAGCAGGCAAGAACATCGCTAACCCAGTTGCCTCTATACTCTCTTCAATAATGATGCTGAAGCATATAAACCAGACTGAAACAGCCAGCATCATAGAAAAATCATTGGAAAATGTAATAGGTGAAGGAATAATTCCAGTAGAATCAGGAGGCCATGCTGGAACACATGAATTTATAGAAAAAGTAAAAAATCAGTGTTCATTATTGAAAAATGAAATTTAATAACAGATAATTTTACTCTTTGAATTTTTAAGTCAAATTATTTATTTATAAAATCTCTTTATAAAATTNNATGTGATAAAAAACTTAATATATTACTATAATATTATAACTTAAGTGGTGGAAAATGACTAAATTACTTGTTTTAGGTGGAAGGTTTGCCGGATTGACGGCAGCTTATACAGCAAAGAGATTGCTTGGGGATAAGATAGATGTAACATTAATAAATAACACTCCATACGCCGCATTCAGACCAGGAATGCCTCATGTCAGCATCGGAGTTTTCAAGGCTGAGGATCTGGAAGTAGACCTTACAACGGCTTTGCCGGCAAAGGGAATTAAATTTATATTAGGAACGGTAAATGCAATAGATGCAAAAAAGAATAAGGTGGAATATTCAACACCGGACGGTAAAAAGGAAAATATTACTTATGATTATCTAGTAGTTGCATTCGGGGCAAAACTCGGTGTGGAACACCTGAAGGGCTGGGATGAGTATGGGGCAAGTGCCTGTGAACCAGATTTTGCAACAGCTCTTTATGAAAGATTAGAGAAATTCGAGGGTGGAAATATAGCAATAGGATCTGGCATTTTCTATCAGGGAACACTTACACCAAGAGGAAAATACCCAACAAACTGGGCGTCCGTTGCAGATTCTGCATGTGAGGGGCCAGTTTTTGAGCTTTCATTAATGATTCCTGCCTTCCTTAAGAAGAAGGGGGTTATGGATAAAACCCACATAACAATATTTTCACCGGGAGAAGAAGTACTCACAGATATATCAAAGGAAACAAGGGGAGTAGTAAAAACTATGTATAGCCAGGCTGGCTTTGACACGGTATGGAATTTCCGCGTAAAGGAAATCAAAAAAGATGAAATTGTGGGAGAAGATGGAAAGACTATAAAAGCAGATATTGCAGTTATATTGCCCCCATATGAAGCCAATGACGCAGTGAAAAATTCAACACCTGATCTTTTCGATGATGGAGGATTCATGGTTACTGACGAACATATGAGATCTGTTAAATATCCCAATGTTTACTCATGTGGCGATTCAAATCAGATAACGGTTCCAAAGCTTGGATTCCTCGCTGTGCAAACCTCCAGGATTGCAATACAGGATCTTGCTAACAGGCTTGGTGTCCCCACAAAAATAGAGACATACACCCCAGAAATTGTATGCATAGCAGACAATCCACTGGAAGGATTCGCTATAGCCGTGAATGATACAACATTCTATGGCGGTGATAAGAAGATAGCACAACCATCAGCCACAAACCATATAAAGAAGGAACTGTTTACTAAATACTTCATGTGGACAAATGGAGATATGGCACTTGACAAATATCTAGCAAGCTGGTGAATAATTATGATGTCAGAAGATGAACAGTTAGAAAAATTGATGAAACCGGAATATATTTCCAGTTTGACAAGGGCGGTTGAGCTAATAAAAAAACTTGACAACCTTGGATTTCTGGATGTAATATCCGGAATATTGAGTGACGATGAAACCTTAAAAACAGTATTCGGTCTGTTGACAAGCGACGATGTATTATCCCTTACAACTAAAACAGATTCTGTAATGACCTTATTAAAGATCATGTCAGAGGAGAAGAATGTAAAGGCTCTGAGCAATCTTCTTGAGATGGTCACAGTAATACAGAATAAAGGACTTCTTGATCCTGTGCTTGGCATATTACAGGATGACAATGCAATGGGCATGGTTATGGGACTTCTATCCAACGATTTTACCATGAACCTGATCATGAATGAAAAACCAATTTTAGAGTCATTAGGCAGACTTGACCTGAGTGTTGCACCACATTATGTTAACATGATAAAGGCAGTGGAAAATGCAATCAAAACCGATACTGTCACACCAGTGAATGGAATGATGGGGACTCTGCGTGCAATGAAAGATGAGGATGCACAGAAAGGCCTCGGAATCGTCTTTTCCATATTGAGAAGCCTGGGAAGGACATGCAGTGATGAATTCAATTGCTCCGCCAAAAAATAAAAACAATTTTTAAATATATTTTCTCAACACATTTTAATATTCATTCATAATTATGGTAATTAGAGCTCCGTGGTGTAGTGGACAAGCATTCCGGACTTTGGATCCGATGACGGCAGTTCGAATCTGCCCGGAGCTGTTATGATAGAAATAATAGGAAAGGAAAAACGAAAACTCCAACTGGACAAAAGTGAAAAGCTCAGGAATATTTATAATATTATAAATATCGATGAGGAAGGATTTGTTGCAATACTCAACGGGCTACCTGCCACTTCTGATGTACTGGTAAATCCAGAAGACCATCTAGTTTTTCTTGAAATATTTTCTGGAGGATAACGCTTTAGATTATCCATTAATCATAACAATTTTAAAAACCCTTCCAGCTCTCCACCACTCATTTATATCCACCATTAATGAGTGTACCAGTCCCAAAAGTGACCGATTTGAAGGACAATACTTATACACATAATTGCATATGCAACGATATTCTAACCGCTTTTTATTGAGATAGTTGCATTAAAAATGATTACAATAAGCTCATCTTTCAGGATCTCGTTTTTTATTTAGTTTAAATCCTGAACTCCCTACTTTTACCACCATGATACTGAGTTCAGTAGATCCAGTATGTCCTTCTGTTTTTTCGTTCTCTCCAGTTCCTTAAGGTCACCGTTCTGGTCCTCTACCATATGCAGTTTCTCAAGCTCAAGGAACATTCTCTCCATTGAGTATTTCTCATTGAGTTTAGTGGATTCCATACCCCTTCTCAGAGCTGATCTTATTAGAAGTGAAAGAAAGAACACAAATACTGTTCCACGTATGGTGGATTCCTTATGATCCCTGAGTGGAAATATATCCATATCAGTTTTGAGTACACGAAATGCCTTCTCTATGGCATCCCTGTGCCTGTATACACTCAGGCAGCCGGATCCTGAGTATTCTCCCCTGTATACCAGTAAAAATCTTCCCATCCTGTTCTCTGCAGCAGATATGGCATTGTCCCTTGCACTTGTAACAGTAGCATTATTCTCAATCCTGTATGTGATATACCTCATGTATGAACCTGCAATAGATTCTATGCTCTTTTTAATTCCCCTCCTCACCTGCAGTGACTCTATCCTTTTCCTGCGTTCCATTATGTTCCTGTGCAGATCGGCTCGTTCATCGCTCTCCCTCCTGACATCATGGTAGAAATAGCCATGGAGTTCCAGATCCTCC
Organism: Ferroplasmaceae archaeon UBA567; assembly: GCA_002505185.1. Classification (GTDB taxonomy): domain Archaea; phylum Thermoplasmatota; class Thermoplasmata; order Thermoplasmatales; family Thermoplasmataceae; genus Ferroplasma. The sequence continues at coordinate 8,710 of DAUP01000097.1, forward strand.
ATAGAGAATGATATGTTCTTGCAGAATATTGGGTATCCCTCATACATTATCACATTGTCTGCCCTGTCCACTGTTTTTGATGCACTGGAATATACTGCTTTCACCTCCTTCCTCATGAAGGATGCTGCGATGATATATTCCGCTTCCCTGAGGAGCCTGAGATTGTCCATAGAGAAGAAGCCACGGTCAAGGATCAGTGCAATGTCTGAAATGACTGGCTGTAGTTGTTCCACAACCCCTCTCAGTGTTGTGACATCAGGAATGCTTCCTGGATATATCTCAAATGATAATGGAAGATGGCGGTCCCTCTCCATGACAAGGCTGAGATTTATCTGCTCAAGTTCAGGATGATCCTTTGCATGCCCATACTCGAATATTGATGCGGATGAATATGATGCTATTGATGTGATATCATAGAGAAGGGAATTGCCTGGATGCAGCTTCTTTATTAAGTCCTGCGAGAATCTGCGATAAATATCAGAGGAACCAATCTTCTCCATGAGTTCACTGTTTCTCTGTGAGTCCAGGTTAACAGGATATACAGTGGAGAGATATGTCCCCCCATACCATGTCGGTATGGATGACATGGGCAATGGCCTTACAACCTTTGATATTGCCAGTGCAATAACCTTCTGGCTTTCCCCATCAGTAAGATAGGACTTCAGCATGTCCTGGATGCCTAAGTCTGTTTTACAATATCCATGATGGGAATGAAGGGGCCATAGACAAGTGATCTTCTGGGCAGTACTGACCGCACCTTCCTGACCTCGCCTTTATCTTCCTTTCCAGTGTATTTGTAATGATATTTTGTGTTCCTGATCGCTGGATCATAGTATGGAATTCTCTCATATACGTAAACAGACCCGTTGACTGTCTTCCTGATCTTCTGAACCTTTCCTGTAATGATGGTAAATACCACCATTATTAATAAATATTTCTATGCTGGAAACAACGTGAGAACAATTGGTTCAGTTAAAATATAATGGTGGTAAAAAGCGGGAAATCAGGGTATTAATGGGCCAGGGTCCATATGCAGCTGATTATTCCGGAATATTATTCAATGGAACAATGTCTGCAGTGACTGGTGTCACACTTCCAAATGGAACAATAGGGGCACTTGAAAACGCTGGATATACTATACCACATAATGCAAAATATACAATTAATGGAAAAACCGTTTCGAATCAATTAAACTATACCGTAGCTGGAAATGATCTTGCGGATATATTATCTCACTTCAACTATAATAAAACAGATATGAAGGTAATGGAATATAAAAATCAATCCTTGGTTGTAAATTCCAACGACAATATAACAATTAACACTGTACATAAATATGCATACCTACTTCAGGATATAGCTGGATGGTGGGGAGACATAGTGGAACCAAGTTACGTTGATGCACATGGAGGAGTACAGGCAAATACACAAAATTCCTACGCTAATGCAAATGGCATAATAGGATCCGGGCCATATGTAATTTCAAGTGTTGGAAAAGGATTCTCCACAATAGTTTTAAAGGCTAATCCCGATTACTGGGTAAATGGGCATAATAGCAGTGTTCCATCAATAGCACAGCCTGCACATATAAAAACCGTGGTTATAGATTACGGGCTATCCCATGCAGACAGATTGGAAGATTTCGATAAGGGAATATCGCAAATATCTGTTGTTGGGCCAGCATCATTCAAGCAAATGATAGATGGATTCCACAACACAACAGAGAGAAATTCAAAACTTGTTCACTCGTATAAGAGAACTGCAAGTTTCTATATATCCATGAATGTTGCCTATAATTACACCAATAACACCCATTTCAGGGAAGCTCTATATGACGCTTTGAATTATTCAGCCGAATTAGGAGTGTATAACAACAACTTTAACGGAACAGCTGAAGCATATAATGAGTTGGGACCACTGTCTCCAGTATATGGCAATAATTATTATAACCCGGATGGCTTTTCGATGCCTGCCCAGAATCTCATCGCAGCTGTGCAGAACCTAACTATGGCTGCCAGTGAGTTTAATGGAACTCCGAATGCTTTCTACGTGACTTTACCAAATGGCACTCACATAGGAGATTATCCGCATGGAAAAGATCTATCCGCTTCTTCAAATGCATTCGACATAACATATATATCCCCATCTAATCCAACTCTATCAGCACAACTGACAATAGCTATAGATTCATTCAAACAAATTGGAATAGCATTCACCTCAAGCGGTGTCACGGAATCTGATGTTAGTACATGGTCAACAAATACATCTACACCCCAATTTGTGGATTTGGGTTGGGGACCGGATTACCCAGATCCGATTGGCCAGCAACTTATACCAATTTACTCGCCTGCTGATGGAGGAGCATTTGGTGGGAACGATGCATGGGTTAACAATAGTACTTTGAACCACTACTTTACAAACCTTGACTTTGAAAATGCGACCACACAAATACACAACATGAAAAATGTTTCAAGAATTGTATATGGTCAATATGCATACATGTGGTTACCAATACCTAACGACGTTTTCTTTGTTGCACCAGATGTTCATGGATTTGTGTTTCACTCCCTCCCATACTTATATTTCTACAATCTTATGACAGTAACAGGAAAACTTACATCAAGTGTTGGATTTCTAACTATATATACACTGGTAGTATCTATTGAAATGGCATTTACAAACGCTGTACCAAAATTTTAAATTTATAATTTATAACCTAACTTCGCAAATTTTAGAGAGTGGAATTTCATAATGACATTATTTTACCACACTTTCCGGCATCTTTCGACACAAAGATTTATTGGTTTCTAATCCTTATAGAAATTAATGGAAAACTAGGTAAAGAAGAGTGGTAAACCTATGGCAATTATATCCCGTCAGATAAATAATTATTTTTTATGGATTTTTTATTGAAAACATTGGGTACCGAAAGGTTTATATTGTGTGTGGTAATTACCATACATGACTGTGATACCGCATAAGGTTAAGAGGCATGGAAAGGAATATTACGAACTCATTGACGTGAAAAGGGTGAAAGGAAAGACTGTCCAGAAGTATGTCGGATACCTGGGGAAGAACCCGAACTCAAAGAAGGAGATTGAGCCGGGTGATCTGCTACTATACATTACCAGACTCCTGGACAAGAATATAAGCCAGGAGGATATTGGTTCAATACTTAAGAAAATCGGCATCGGTTATGATGCATGGCCAGTAACAAAGATCATCATAGAGAACGATTTAAAGATGAATAAGGTATTCCTGAAGCTGAAATGATTCCAGCAATAGTGTTCAGATATCCATCACATGTATGTCCGGAATGCAGGGCACATCTCATTGCATACAAGACAGAGAGGAGGATCGTCAGGTCATATTCCATGGGGGAGTTTACTGCAATCCACAGGATCATGAAATGCAGCAACCATGGAACATTGTTTAGATCCAGCATGCTGGAATCACTTGTAAGTCCCCATTGCACCTATGCCAATGATATTATGGTGGAGGCTGCCATGGGCAGGTTCATAAAGGGCTATTCATGTTCTGAGATATCGGCAGGATTAAACAATAGCATATCTGAATCCCATGTGAGGCTGTTAAGCAATAGGGGAATGGATATATTAATGGAGATACATGAGGAAAA
>DAUP01000115.1 GCA_002505185.1 Ferroplasmaceae archaeon UBA567
GCCCTTTCAATTACTGCAATTGTTGATATTGCATCATTTTCATTAATCCATCCCATATGTCCTATCCTCACATATTTACCAGCAAATTCCGGTATTATACCAGTTGCCATTTCAATACCATTTTCTATACAATAGTTTAAAAAGTCATTCATATTGATACCAGCAAGCATCATTGCAGTAACAGTATTACTTCTACAATTTTCCTTAGCCATGATTTCCATTCCAATCTTGGAAATGCCCTCTCTTATTGAACTGGCAACCTTTTCATGTCTTTCAACTCTTTTTTCAATTGTTTCTTTTTTGATCAATTCAAAGGATTTCTCAAGTGAGAATATTAAATGCACCGGTAACGTAGTGAAATAACCCGATTTGTTATTTTCAAAATTATCCATAACCTTTAACCATGAATTAAGATTTGTATAAAATCCAGATACTGATTTATCAGATAAATGAGAGATTGCATTGGGAGATAAAACCAGTAAAGCCGCTCCCGGGGGTGAGGCAAGGGCTTTCTGGCTGCCTGTCAGGCAAACATCAATACCCCAATCTTGTACCTTTAATTCCTCTGCAGCAGCACTGGCAACGGCATCAACAACAATTATATCGGTCTTATTTCTAATCTTCTCAGCTATTTTTTTTACTGGAAATCTTGCCCCTGTACTGGTTTCTACATGGGTCATTGTTACCATTCTATAATGCTTTTTTTCAAGTTCTTCCATAATTGCATATTCGTCTACTATTTCTCCTGGTGCGGAGCGTAATAACTTATAATTAACAGGATATCGTTCAAATATTGATTTCCATCTATCCCCAAAAACACCGGAACTTGTTATTAAAACATTATCCCCCTTATTCAATAGTGAAGTTATACTTTCCATTCCTATTGTTCCACTTCCTGGAAGAATAAAAGGTGTATAATCAGGAGCTTTCATGACGTATTTCAATCCATTTAGGGAATTTCTCATGGCAGAAATAAATTCGGGCGATGCAAAACCCGTATTATTCCTAACCCCGGAAAGAAGAACGTCCAGATCTATCATTGTTGGACCCACATGCATCAATAACTTTCTGTCCATATAATTATAATGTAAAATATTATATAAATATATTTCAAATGAACATGGCAATGGTGTATTATGCCAAATCGAAGAACATTGATACCATTATCATAGGTCACATCAGTGCCTGGAAATAGGAAGTGAACATGGGAAAGAGAAATAACCAGAACTTTGTCCAGATACCTTTCAACACCATGATACATGCAGATCTCAATGCGGCTTATAACATCATAAAAAAAGCAATCCCCGAAGCATTTGCGAACAGGATAGGGGGTAGGGCTATACCCCCAAAGTTTAGGCATCAGGCAGATGATAACATGGCGACTCCTATTGTCATCTGATAAACAACTCTATTGGCAGGAGAAAATTTTTATTTATATGTCATCCATAATTCTTATATATTTTGTTGTAATAAAATTATAATAATTATGTTACAACAATTTATAAACAGAAAATATGAATTAGAATTCCTTAATGATAAATATAATGAGAATAAAAGGGAGTTAATAATTATTTATGGGCGCCGGAGAATTGGAAAAACCATGTTGATTAAACAGTTCATTGAGAATAAAAAATATATTTACCATTTATGCACACTGGATAGTATGGAAGACAACATAGATTCCCTAAAAAATCAATTTTCCATCATTACAGGAAAAGGTTATTTTAATGACTTAAAATCAAATTTTTATGAAGTTTTTAAGTATTTCATAAGGGAAATAGAATCAGATAAAATAATAATTGTTTTGGATGAATTTCCTAATTTAATAGCGCTGAACCATGGTATTATATCTATAATGCAGAAAATATTTGATGAATTAATGGATACTACAAGGCTATACATAATATTATCAGGTTCAAGCATAAGTATGATGGAGGATGAATTATTAAGCTATAAATCTCCATTATATGGAAGAAGAACTGGAAGCTTAGAAATCAATGGATTTGATATAAATAATATAAAATATTTTTATAATTCAAATATAGATGATCTAATAAAAATAAATGCTGTATTTGGGAATATTCCATTTTATCTTTCTTTAATAGATAAAAACAAAAGTATTGAAGAAAATATCAAACACAAAATATTAAAAAAAGGGGAAATATTATATGAGGAGCCCAAAATATTATTAAAAGAGGAATTTAAGGAGCCAAGAATATATGAAATGATTCTGAGGCACATTTCACTGGGACATAATACATATGGTGAGATTGTCAACGGAACGCATATGGACAGGGGAAATATATCAAAATATCTGGAAACCCTGGTTTCAGTTAAACTTATTAACTATATACTTCCCTTAAATCAGAAACGTCGTGGCATTTATGAAATAAATGACTATTTTTTGAATTTTTATTATAATTTTGTATATCCTAATTTGTCTGACCTGGAAATAAACAGGGTGAATGATGTTATGGAAATTATAAGTAGAGATATCAATACATATTATGGCCATGCGTTTGAGAGGATAATTATTGATATGATAAGGAATAATATAATAGAATTGCCATTTAAACCATTGTATGTAAACAGATTCTGGCATAAAGAAGTAGAAATAGACGCCATTGCAGCAAATGATGAGACAAAAGAAATGGCGTTTATTGAATGCAAATTTAAGGATAATATTGATGGCACCAGAATTTTTAATGATTTAAAATATAAATCCTTAAAGGTTGATTATAATAGAAATAAAGAATATTATATAATAATAGCAAAATCATTTAAAACAAAAAGTGATGGTGCAATTAACATTGATTTTAATGCTTTAAAGAATCTGGTCATTGCGTAGATACATATTTAAAACATATTATAATAATCTCCTATGAAGTTGAGTGAGATTACTCCGCCTGATTTCCTGAAAGTCACTAACAATAATGATTTTACACTATATGATCATCAGAAGGAGGCAGTTTTAAAGCTTAGGGATAACAAAAACGTCATAGTTTCTGTTCCTACTGCATCTGGTAAAACACTAATAGGATATATTTCAATTTATGATACATATTTAAAGGGAAGAAAGTCTATGTATATAGTTCCATTAAGATCACTGGCAATGGAAAAATTTACCGAGCTTTTATCCCTCAGGGATTTAGGATTAAAAGTAACAATGTCAATAGGAGACTATGATGTGCCACCATCCTTTGTCAAAAATTATGATGTTATAATAGCCACATCAGAAAGGGCTGATTCAATGCTTCACCGTGACCCGGACATACTAAACTATTTTGGGTTGGTAATAATTGATGAAATACACATGATATCTGACCCATCAAGAGGGCCACGGCTTGAAACTGTAATATCATCCATGTTATACCTGAACCCTGAAATATTACTTTTAGGTCTTTCCGCAACGGTTTCAAATATTCACGAACTGGCAGAATGGATGAATGCCGATACAGTTATCTCAAATTTTCGCGCAGTTCCACTGGAAACGGGAATAGTATTTAAGAACAATCTTATAGTAAACGGTGAGAAAAAACACTTAGGCAGGGATGATGAAGTATCACTAATAAAAGAAAGTTTAGAATCTGGTGGGCAGGCACTAATATTCAGGAATTCCAGGAGAAATGCAGAAAAATATGCCCAGAGCATGGTTAACTTTTTTGACTTTCAAAATGATCTCGAAACTCTGGAAATCCCTCCAGATTTATTCAATGAAGCGCAGGCAAATATGATTTCCCATGGCGTAATGTTCCACCATGCCGGTCTTTCAAATGACCAGCGCACAGAAATAGAAAAACTTTTCAGAGAAGGATATATACATATTCTTGCGGCTACTCCAACACTTGCCGCAGGTGTGAACCTCCCTGCAAGAACTGTTATTATTCGGGATATAACAAGGTTTTCAGATGGCTATAGCAAACCAATCTCCGGAATTGAGATACAGCAGATGATAGGCAGAGCCGGTAGACCCAAATACGACAAAAAAGGATTTGGATATATTTATGCTGCATCGGCAGGGATGTTCCATGTAGCAGAGGGATATCTCACCGGGGAATTAGAACCTGTTATATCAAGAATGGACTCAAACAGTCTTATTAGATTCAATATACTGGCATTAATATCTTCCGGCATTGCCAGGGACCTGAAGGGCATAGAAGACTTTTACGGAAAAACACTTTTGGCTGTCCAGAATGATATAGATGATTATGGCCTTTCATTTGAAAGCGCCATATATTTTTTAACAGACAACGACTTTATAACAGAGGAAAACGGGGTTTACAATGCCACAAAATTTGGCAGGCTTACATCCGATCTTTATATAGATCCGGTTACATCCCTTATTCTGAGGAAATGCCTGGACCTTGAATTTTCAGAGGAGCTTTACCTCTATTATATTTCCAAAACACCTGATATGATAACTTTTAATTACCGTGCCAGTGATTATGAATACATGGAGGAATTTCTGGACAGGCATAATATAAATGATTTCAGTGAGGAATCCATGAAAGCTGCCAAGACTGCAATAATATTGAATGAATGGATCAGTGAAGTTCCCATAAATACTATAGCAGACAATTTCGGCATAGGTCCGGGCGATATTCAGGCAAAGGCATCATCCGCTGATTGGATATCATATTCACTTTACAGACTGGCAGGTATGTTTGACAAACTAAAGGAGAATAGCCTATTGCATCTTAATATCCGGGTAAAGGAGGGAATAAAGGAGGATATAATAAGAATAATAGAAATACCTCAGATAGGGCGTGTCCGTGGCCGCAGGCTATACAACAATGGCTTTACATCTGTAGAAGCAATAGCCGGTGCCAGAGTAGAAGATATTGCACGGATATTTGGATTTTCGACAAAGCTGGCGAGGGACATAATTGAAAATGCTGGTAAATTAAACAAAAGATATTACAGGTAAAAACCATGTTGCATGTCAGGGTGGAAAAGAGGAAGGGGCAGGAAACAATAGATACACTGAAGAATTCCGGTTTGATCAACAGGGAATACAAAATAATCAAAGACAATGAATATATATACATACCAGTAAAAGAAAATATTTTGAATTTTGATACTGTTAACATGGAGGGTCTTCCGTCTGCAAGAATAGAACCGGAAAAGGTTTCCTTCTCATACGATATTATAGGAAACATTGCCATAATAAAGGGAAAATCACTGGAAGAAGCGAAATATTTATCGGATTTCCTGAAAACAAGAAAGAATATAAAAACCGTATATCTTGACAAGGGCATATCTGGAGAATTCAGAACAAGACAATTGGTCCTAATTTATGGGGTTCCAGTATACAGCACACTATACCAGGAAAATGGCATCAGGCTCCGTGTTGATATTTCAAAGGCCTATTTTTCTCCCAGGCTGGCAAGTGAGAGGCTTAGAATAGCAAAAGAAGTCTCAGACGGTGAAACCATAGTAGATATGTTTGCAGGCACAGGTCCATTTTCATTGCTCATAGGGAAAAACCGGGAATGCAGAATAATGGCAATGGATAAAAATCCGGATGCCATTGCATTACTCAAAGAAAATCTAAAACTTAACAGATTAAAAGGCTCAATAATACCCATTGTGGGGGATTCTGGGCAGTTGATACAATCATACCACAATGTTGACCGGGTTATAATGAATTTGCCCCATGATGCATGGGAATTTATAGGAATGGCATATAAATCCCTGAAAACAGGCGGACTCATAAATTATTATGAGATATCTGATCTTACAACGCTCGAAAGCAGAATGGAATCTTTCAGAGATATGGGATTAGAAATAGTATACAAAAGGATAGTCCACGGATTTTCAAAATATCAGAACATGTATTCTATTGAAGTAAAAAAAATATAAATAAATACTTTATAATGATTATAAACGGATGAGTATTGCCCATAAGATAGGAGATATAGCCTCAGGGGTTTACGAGCAGGCTTTAATGGAGGAAATCAAAAAAAATAATGTGCCCCTTCATCTTGGAATTATAACAGATGGTAATAGGCGATATGCAAGAGAGGTCGGGTTATCTACAAATGAGGGGCATGTGAGGGGAAAAGATAAATTAGAAGAGGTCCTTGACTGGGCTATGGAGGTTGGAATCAAAATAGTTACAGTATACGGCTTTTCAACAGAAAATTTCAAAAGGGATACTGAGGAAGTAAGGTTTCTTTTTAATTTAATCAATGATTCCCTACGGGGTCTGTTAACGGATGACAGGATATACAAAAATGAAATAAAGGTCAGGATAATAGGGGATTTCAAAGGACTTCCACAGTACCTTATCCAGACCATTAATGATGTGGAAAAATCCACGGCCAGATTCAGCAAATTCAAGTTCAACCTTGCAATAGGGTACGGCGGAAGGCAGGAAATAATCAATGCAGTGAGAAATATAGCATCAGATGTTGTTGCTGGAAATATTAAAATTGATGATATAAATGAAAAGCTGTTCCGGAATTACCTTTACGATAACACTCTTACCGATCCCGACCTCATTTTAAGGACAAGCGGTGAAGAAAGAATTTCAAATTTCCTGTTATGGCAATCGGCATACTCAGAACTGTATTTCTCAGATGTGAACTGGCCGGATCTTAAAAAAATTGACTTTTTAAGGGCGATATATTCTTATCAATCAAGGAAAAGGAGGTATGGTAAGTAATGTATGTGGCCATAGATGATACAGACAGCCAGGACAGGATGTGTACCACTTATCTAATCTATGAGATAATTTCAAAGTCAAAGTATGATGTTATAGGAGACCCTGAACTTGTACGGCTTAACCCTAATATAGGGTATAAAACACGTGGAAATGGTGCACTGAACATTAATCTGGGAAAAGGGACAGGAAAGAAATCCATAATTGGAAAGGTAAATGGAAAATATGCCTATTCCTATGAACACATCCTTGAGGAACCTGAAAAAAATGAGCTTATGGATTTTATTTCATCAATTGTCGAGGATTTCTATGTAAGGGATAATGATAAAACCAATCCAGGAATAGTAATCTCGGAAAATAGGTTCCATAAAGCTCTTTATGAAAAGGCCCTTCAGGAAGATATAGGAATTGATTTCATAGAAGATTACCTGACTGGCAGGGCACTGTACAGGAAGATCGGAACTGGGCGTGGAATTATAGGGTCATCTGCCTCTCTTGCATGGCCAGGAGAAAAATACTCATATGAATTGCTTGATTATAAATATCCTCACTATGGAAACATTAGCCATGGGGAGAAAATGGAAATATCCCTCGTTCCAGAGAATTATCGGTCAACGTTCAATAATATAGATATTAAAAATAGGTATCCTGCCATATTCCCCAAACCAAAAACCCCTGTTATATTCGGAATCAGAGGGGTGGTTAAATCTGACCTTGTGTCTATTTACGATAGAATACAAATGGATCATAAAATCGATGATCAGGGATATGTTATATACAGAACAAACCAGGGTACTGATGACCACATAATATCTGAACCGGATTATCTCTCCAACATGGGGTCATACTCCATAACTGGGATAATTTCAGGAAATCCATATACCATAAAGGGTGGTCACAGCTTTGTTGCCATTAAATATAAAAATATGGAAATGGAACTGGCCGCATTTGAACCCACAAAAGAATTCAGGAATGTTATAAATTCACTTATACCAGGAGATATTGTAAATGCATTTGGGTCATATATGAATGGAACAATAAAACTGGAAAAAATCGCAGTTATCAAAAAGGCGAAACTTTACAGAAAGGACCCGCCAATATGCCCGGAGTGCCATGTAAAAACGAAGTCTAAGGGGCAGATGGATTACCGCTGCCCAGTATGCAAAAAAAGATATAAAAATCCTGCATTTTTTGAGATAGACAGAGATATAGAGGAAAAGTTCTACGAGGTGCCTGTTATAGCTAGGCGTCATGTTTCCATGCCTCTGAAACTTGCTTCATATTTTTCAGGTCAGCCACAAATCAGCGGAGTCTCATAAAATGATATGCATAACAGGAATTCCTGGAACAGGAAAAACAACAATTTGCAAAATGCTCAATGAATATGGAATCAAATGCACTGAATTAAACAAAATTGCCGGTGAATACGGGGCAATTAAAGGGGATACCGTGGATGTTGACACCCTGATAAGTCAGCATATAAACTGTGACGTGATAGAATCACATTATTCACATTTGCTGGATTGCCAGTATGTCATTATTCTGGAGGATGATGAAAACAGATTAAGGGAGAGAATGGTATCAAGGGGATATATACAGTCCAAGATAGATGAAAATATCGATGCCCAGCGATCCGGAATAGTTTATTATGAGGCGGTTGATAGACTCCCCAGAAATCATATCTTCATTATAAAAGAAGATTCAAGAGGCATAGATGAGGTCTTCAAGGATGTTCTAAATATAGTATTACTGCTTCATAAGAAAGTTAATTAATGTATTTTCTTTTAACAAGTATGTACAGATGTAATGAAATAAAAGAAATTAGGATCCGTTATATGGATGATACGGACAGGGAACTAACCGCTGAAGAAATCACTGAAGTGTGCAAGAATTCGAACGAAAATCAGGATTCAATCGAAAGGGTTCTCAAGAAAAAAGAACAAAAGGAAGTGAGATATGTGGAAATAAATCCAAAAAAATACAAAACACTCATGAATGACGAGGGTACGGTTCTTAAGCCAATGCCACCCTACTAGTTTTAAAATTCTTAATTTTCCTAACCACATTATCTACAGGAGATATTATTTATCAAGTTTTTTCTTTAAGTCGTTTATTTCAGTCTGAATGGATTTATCCATAGGATTTTTTCTTGCTTTCTGCTCAAGTTCCTCAATCTTCATTTCAATGCTTTTTTTCTTTCTATTTAAATCTCTTTTTCCAAGCCCCATTATTTATGATATTAACATTGTATAAAAATATTGATTAAAATTAACTTTAGATTTTAAAATTAATAAAATAACGAAAAAAACAGATTTTAATAAAATTCTTCCAGGTCAGATTCTGTTAATTTATAGGGTGCTGTATCTTTTAGGTTGTATGCTGATAGTGTTTCATCTGCATCTTCATAAACAGGCGCATCAACATCATACAATATGCCTATGGGTATGGAATGTGGTTCATCTCCCCATTCAGATGCATGTTTAAATGCTTCAAAGAAATCCTTTCTATTGTTGTCTTTCAGTTCATATGTGTTTTTCCTGAAGAAATCATAACCTTCTATCTTGTTATATGTAACACATGGACTAAACACATCAATGAATGAAAAACCCTTATGCTGTATGGCTGCTTTTAATATTTCCGTCAGCTGTTTTATATCGCCAGAGAGTCCCCTTGCCACAAATGTTGCGCCCGCTGTCAAAGCATAATGCAGAGGATTGAAAGGCGGTTCAATATTCCCATCCGGTGTGCTTTTGGTGATTCTTCCTATTGGTGTTGTGGGCGAAGCCTGCCCAGTTGTCAGTCCGAAGACCTGGTTATCAGATACCATATAGGTCATATCCACGTTTCTTTTGGCTGCATGATAGAAATGCTGTGTTCCCTCAAAGAAACCGTCACCATCTCCACCATAGGCTATAACAGTCAATTTTTTGTTTGCCCATTTTATGCCCTCAGCAACTGGAAGCGATCTTCCGTGCAGCCCATGAAATCCATATGTGTTGATGTATTCAGGCATATTACTGGAACATCCTATTCCTGATGAAATCACAGTATTTTCGGGTTTTATGTCAAGTTCAGACAAGGCCATTGTAATTGCCCTCAACTGCGAGAAATTCCCGCAGCCCGGGCACCAGTCAGGAACTACTTTCCCTTTATATTCAGTTACAGGTATCATTTTTATTCCTCCACTCTAATTTTCTTTCCAAATATCATTTCTTCCACTGCCAAAGCCAAATCCACAGGGAAAAATGCCTCACCGTCATATTTTCCAAGGAACTGGGTTTCAACAAGGAATTCCTTTCTTATAAGTCCATTCAACTGCCCTGAATAGTTGTTTTCAACTACTATTATTTTCTTCTTCCCGGCCAGCAACTTTCCTATGTCATGATTCATCGGGAATACATGATTTATTTCTATTGCACCGATTTTCGTGCCATTCTTCCTCATGCAGTCAATGGCTTCTTCTACGGCACCTCTGGTTGATCCCCACTGGATAATTACATATTCCGCATCCTCCATCCTGTATGTTGGCGTAGGCGGCAATTCTTTTATATATGCATTAAGCTTTTTCATCCTCTTTTCCATGGATAGCTTTCTCTGTGTTGGGTCAGTTATGGCGTCGCTTACTACTGCACCATATTCATTGTGTTCATCTGAATCTTCATTGTGCATTAAACCGGGCTGGCCGGGAAATGCTCTCTTGGAGACTCCGTTTTCCGTGAATTCATATCTCTTGTAATCCGGTTCATTGTCCTTAGCCAGAAGTCCTCTGTCAATCTTGTATGAAAGGTCGAAATCAACAGTTTCATCATGTTCAGCCAGATACAAATCAGTAACAACGAACACAGGAAGCTGGAATCTTTCTGCAAGATTGAACGCCTCCTTTGTGAGATCAAATGCCTCCTTAACGGTTCCTGGAGCCAGGACTATCCTGGGCATATCTCCCTGTCCTGCTCCTAAAATCTGATTAAGGTCTCCCTGTTCTGTTTTTGTTGGAAGCCCTGTTGATGGGCCAGGTCTCTGAGCTTCGTATATGACCAGTGGTACTTCGGTCATTGCAGAAAGACCAACTCCCTCAGTCATCAGTGCAAAACCTCCTCCGGAAGAGCCTGTTGCGGCCCTTACTCCAGCATAATTGGCACCTATTGCTGCGTTTATTGCACTTATTTCATCCTCAGTCAGCTTCAGGAAAACATGGTATTTTTTGCCATGTGTGGCTATGAACTGCAGAAAAGATGATGCAGGGGTCATTGGATATGCAAAATACATCTGCATGCCTGCATTTATGGCACCCAGTGCAGCCGCATCTCCACCCCCTATTGTATATAATTTCCTGTCAAATGTCTTGAGCTTTCTGTACACCTCATAATTCTGAAGATAGTATTCATACCCTTCCTTTGCTGCGTTTATATTGGACTCCACAAGTTTTCCCTTTTTGTTGAATACTTTTTCTATAATGGCGGAAAATTCGTTGAAATCAAGTCCGAGAGATGCAATAACAGCTCCAAGTGCCACAGTGTTTTTCAATAATGGATTGGCATCATATTTCATTGCGATATCCCTCAATGGGACAGGGCAATATTTTACCTCTTCATATTTCTTAAAATTTTTTATGGTTCCCGGGTCATATATCGCTATTCCAGTAAGGGGAGATGCTCCCCCCTCATTTATATTTCTGTTTGTATGCCTTTCCAGTGCATCAGCATTCAGTGCAACAAGAACATCTAAGCCGCTTCCCTGATTCTTAACTTTTTCATCTGAAGCCCTTATCTGATACCAGCCTTCTCCTCCTCTTATAAGGCTCTGATAGTAATTATAAGTGCTAATGTATAAGCCGCTTCTTGAAAATGTTTTTTCCAAAGTTAAACCGGCGGACTGCACTCCATCTCCGGCTGCTCCTCCTATTCTTACAATTATTTCATCCATGTCCCTGCTATTTAGAAGTGCCGTATAAATTTTTTTATGAAAACGGAAATTAAAATTAGTCTTTTGTCGAAAAATAGTAAATTTTTGAAAATGCAAAATGATAAAACACATTGAACATTCGGATTCATGAAAGAGAAACATTTAACAATAAATGATTTAATAACTAATTATTTAGCTTATAGAAATCATAAAATACCTTTATATTATTAAACTAATGATATAAATGAACAAAATCAGCGGTTACGATGTCTGGAAAGAATTCCTTAGAACCTGGAAAACCTGGTACAGGGCTTCAGAAAAAAATCTTATTTCAATGGGTGTATCCACAGTTGAATACAGAATACTGAAAAATTTAACAGAAAGGGGCACCCTTCCCATGATTGAATTAGCAAATATAAATATGGTAACTCAGGGGTGGATTACTGGAGTTATAGATAAACTGGAGGAATCATCATATGTAAGGCGTGAAAGGAGCGAAACCGACCGCAGAGTAATCAATATAAATATCACACCAAAGGGGAAATCGTTCTTTAAGAAAATTGAAACGCTGCATCTGAAATTTATTGATTATACATTAAGAAATTTTACCGACGAAGAAAAATATAATATATTGAATTTCCTTAAAAAGATAGAGACAAATGTTGAATCATGAAAACAGGGCATGAAAAAGATTATTATTAATGTTTAACTATGAGTTTATCCATGAGTTATAATGAAATATTTCTGATAATACTTATCGTACTTTCCTGGACAATAATAATTATATCGCTGGCACCGGAAATTAACAAAACAAAACATTTTTCCACACTTGGTCCGGCCTTGATGATTAAATCTACAAAAAATGTGGGAATTCTTGATTCTATTGCAAAACGTCTTCCGGCAAAATTCATAGGAAAAATTTCAACTATACTGGTGATTTTTGGTGGTCTGCTGGCATTTGGAATGCTTTTATATGAAGCTATTTTGCTGACAATAATACATATTCCCACAAGTGCCGCACCGCCGTTGAATGAATACCTTGCCCTGCCTTTAATTAACCCATTCATACCACTGGGATATGGAACTGCAAGCCTCGTTTTTGCTGTTGTGATTCATGAGATGTTCCACGGAATTGTGGCCAGAAAGCAGGGTATAAAAGTAAACAGCGTAGGTGGCCTGTTTTTTATTATACCCATCGGAGCTTTTGTGGAGCCAGATGAAAAGGAAATCATGGCAGCGGATCCTGTAGTAAGAAGGAGGATTGTTGCAGCAGGTCCGGGAATTAATCTCATAATAGCTGCCATTTGCATAGCCTTACTTGTCTTTGTTATGATGCCGGTTTCGGCTCCATTGCATAATGGAATATATGTTGAGAATTCCACCACACTGTACAGTGGGCATGCAATACCAAAGGGCGTGGAAATCACGTCATACGGCAACTTAACCGGTAAACAGCTTAATAACCTGGGAACAACATCCATGATTACTCCGGGCATGGCAAACGTTACATTGTTTAATGGCAAAACAGAAAGTATTCAAAGTGTTCCCACGGGAGTTGCCATAATGGATCTAATTTCAGGGTGTCCGGCTGAAAACGCACATGTCCCTGCCAATTCTATAATATACAACATTAGCGATGCTGCAGGAAGCCATGTAATATACAACATAAATACCCTCGGAAATGTTCTTGATAATATTAAACCTGGAACACAGATAAATATGACTGTAATAACATTCAAGGGGGGAGAAACTTTCAAGACCTATTCTATGCACACCGTTTCAACATATGGCTATTATGCAAAGCACGATCCTACGGCAAACAGGGCCAGTTATAAGAATGAAAGTTTTATAGGCGTCCAGATAGGTTACTCAGGCATTGGATATGCATCCATTGACAGTATGCATAGCTTAGTTTTTGGAGGCCAGATAACAGGACCCGGGTTTTATGAAACTCTTGGGCTCCCCCTTCTTGGTCTTTCACCAATACCAGGGTCTCTCGCCCACATGTTTTCAACACCTTTCAATTCATATATATTCTTTGGAATAGCCAACACCCTTTACTGGATATTCTGGATAGATTTCCTTCTGGGAATTATGAATGCACTGCCATTATCCATACTGGATGGCGGGCAGTTCTTTAAGGATACTTTGAACATAGCATCCAGGAAGGAGAGATTAAAATTCCTGAGGGACGAGAACAATGTTAAGAAGATATACTATGCAATAGGCATATTCGTATTCATGCTTTTGATGTACATTATAATAGCGCCAAGGGTAATATAATATTCAATATGTGGCATAATAAGCCCAACTTTGAATTTATCAGAAATTCTTTATAAATTTTTTAACGTTATTAAAAAATATATCAGGTTTTTCCAGCTGAATGCAATGCCCGGCACCATCTATTTTAACAAAAGTCGAAGAGGGTATAAGATCATGATACTTTATTCCGTGATCCACTGGTACAACGTTGTCTTTCCCTCCCCAGAGAATTAGCACGGGCCTGTCTATACGGTTCATTTCATTGAGAATGCGATCAACACCAAGTCCTCCAATTATTATTACTGAATTTATTAATTCTGGATAGTCAATAATACTTTTTAAAGCCGTACCGGCAGAGATCGAGGGTCCTACAATGTTTATTGATGAAAGATACAGCTTTTCGGCAAAATCCCCGATAAAGGACGCACCCTTTGAGGGGGATGATCCAAAATTATAACTGTCATTTGATTCTGACTTGCCAAATCCGGGATAGTCGGGTGCATAGACATTGAAACCCCACTGGCCGATTTTCCGCAATGCATCTATACCAGCCCATGATGCTGAAGTCTGCCTTGAATCGTGAAGAAGAATGAAATTACGCATGTTCCCCCGTTCATATGAAAGATAATAAATTGATTTTCCACCTATGCATATTTTATTTTCCTTTACTTCCATAACCCATAATTTAACAATAGTTCTAAAAACATTCGGATTTTATAAATAGAAAATAAACGACTGAAATGGTGCTCGCTACCTGTGGAGTACATGGAATTTAAGCCTGATGGAGATAATATCTCTGCACTCGAAGGATGTAATACAAGTCCCTATGCAAGTGTAAGTTCTGTCAGTGAAACATGCAGCATCTGTGCATTGGCAGGAGGCAGCTTATCTGTATTGTGGCATGTAATCTACTTTAATTTTTTGGATCATAAGCATTCTTAAGTCCATATGGTATTGCTTTCAGATTTTATATAACAATGGGCAATCTGTATCTTAGCTCTGGCGTATATTCTTAATTCATCCAATCGTCCATAGTTTACACCTTTCTATATGATTTTATTATACTGTTCCCTATGATGATTTTTGCCCAGGCAAATAAAAATTTTCATCTTCACCATTACAGAAGACATTTTATTTTCAGTTAAGTTAAAATAAGAGCAATCATTAGATAAATCCATGAAACTTAAAGAATCGTCGCTGGATTTTCACGCTTTCGTTTCAATCTACGGTGACACCATATTAAACTCGTTTATCAAAAAAGTATACCAGGTAAACCAGAAAGAATTTGTGCTTCAACTTTACCGGTCCGATGTTAAAAAAAGGGATTTTTTCATATCTTTAAACAAAGGCATAGCATTTTATGATGCTGAAAAACCAGAAGAGGCAACCCAGCTGTCAATGCTGTTCAGGAAGCAGTTGTCAGAGAAGCGGATAGTAGGTATAGAACAGATCAACTTTGACAGGGTTGTAAAGATAACACTGCATACTGGCCAGGAGATAATACTGGAATTATTTGGTGGAGGAAACCTTATTCTTACAGACAATAGCAAGATTGTATTTGCAATGGACCAGCATGTATACAAAACGAGAAAGATACTAATAGGCGAGGAATATATACCCCCTGCAGTTATAAATCCTATAAGCGACCTTGAAACATTTTCAGGCATTCTTGACGCCAGTAAGGCATCAATTGTAAAGACACTTGCCACCCGTGCAAACCTGGGAGGAGAAATAGCTGAAGAGGCATTGCACAGAACAAATATGGATAAAGATAAAATGCCTGGGGAAATCAGAGAATATTACGGTGCATTATATGATAATATAATGGAAATAGTTCGGGAATCCGAAAAAAATAAAGCGTTTTATTACGAATCTGACGAACTCCTGTCACCAGTTCTATTGACTGCCTTAGGAAAAGACCCTGATGAGAAATTTGAGGATTTTAATGTGGGAATTGACTTTTATCTTAAGCATTATCCAGAAACCGATAAGAACAAATCCAGTGTTGAAAGAAGAATAGAGTCGCAGAGAAGGTCAATAGAAGAATTTAATAAACTAATGCTGGTATACAATGAATTTGGGAATTATCTTAAAATGAATTTTCAACAGCTCCAGAAATTGATTAACATAGTTTACAATAATGTAAGGAAAAGCAATTTGAATAATTTTGTTTTCATGGAACTGGAGATAAGTGATATAAACCCTGCAAAAAACACATTTGCAGTAAACTATAACGAAACAAAAATTGTCCTGAATTACAGGGATTCTGCAGGTAATAACATAAATCATGTGTTCAATACAGCAAAGGAATATAAGAGTAAGATCGAGGGTGCTGAAAAAGCAATTGAGGAAACAAAAAAGCTCATAGTTAAGGAGAAACAGAAAGCTGGCAAGAAGAAGCGTGTGAAACACTGGTTTGAATCCTACCACTGGTTTACATCTTCTGCAGGAAATATGGTCATGGCAGGGAGAGATGCTAAAACAAATGAAAAGCTTGTCAAAAAACACATGTCAGAAAATGACATATATGTCCATGCCGATATTTATGGAGCTCCAAGCACAGTAATAAAAAATGAGGGAATAGATATAACAGAAGATACAATAAGAGAAGCCTGTGAATTTGCCGTTTCACTTTCACGTGCATGGCCAGCAGGCATCGGTTCTGGAACAGCATACTGGGTATATCCATCACAGGTCAGCAAAACTCCAGAATCCGGCGAATTTGTGTCAAAGGGGTCATGGATTGTAAGAGGGAAAAGAAACTATGTTCTTAATCTTGCGCTGGAATTGAAAATATCGCTCATTGATTATAAGGGCAATACCATACCAATGATATCTCCTGCGGAAACTGCTACAGACTCAAAAAAATGGGTAATAATAAAACCTGGCAATGAAAAAAGGTCGGTAGCTGCAGAAAAAGTAGCAAAAATACTTGGTATTGAAAAATCAGAAATAGAATCAATTTTACCTCCAGGAGGTTCTATAATTGTGGAAAATTCAAAGGAAATAAAGGAATTAAGCTAATTTCTGTTTTAATTCCTCTATTGTTGAGACATCTGTTGGATCAACATTTCTTACCAGGGCCAGTTCATATGTTACGTAGTCCGCATAATGGATAAGGTAGAACAGTTTGGTGAAATAATCATTTGACGGTGATTGTATCACTGTGAATCGCTCTCCAGTAACCTCCTGCGTTATGCTTATTCTATGGTTAATCCTTGTATTGTCTGATTCGAATGCATAAAACATATACTCATTTCTCCTGTATGCCGATTTAAGTGGCATTGTGTCATTATGGTTAAGTTCAGGAAAGTAGCTGTAAAACGCAAAGGTTTTTGCATTTTCGTTAAACTGGGTTTTCCATCTGTATGCAACAGACTTGAATGGCTTGGAACCGTATATTATAGGAATGGAGCTGTTTTCATATATTTTAAACGCCTCAGATTTCATTTCTGCGTGATTTTTGTCCATGTCGCACAAGATATCGTATGTTTTATTTATTACTTCATCACTGAGTGGTGCAAATGTATTATAGAAAGGCATAAGCATGTATCCCAGTGCTGATCTTGGCTGGAGTCCTGATGGTATAATTATAGCATCATCAACAATTGTAGCAAGCTTGCCGCCTGATGTGATAGCTCTAATATGGGCGCCCTTCTTCTTTGCATCCTCCACATTGCTGATAGTTTCTTCGGTGTTTCCTGAATAACTAACAGCGATAAACAGTGTTTTTTCATTTACGAATGCGGGTATCCCGTAATCACCTATAGATATAACGGGCTTAGAAGTATAATATTCCTGGAATATACTTCCAACAATTCCAGATCCACCCATACCTGATATTACAATATTATCGAAGTTGAAGTTCACATCAAATTTATCCTTTGATTTTATTTGTTCCTTCAAATTTTTTAATTCGTCCAAAAAATTCATAAAACATTAGATAAAAATAGCATATTATTTTTTCTGTTTTCTTTCATTCTGAATTGCCAGAAAGGCCAGAGAGATACGATGTGGATTCTTTTATCTTTTTTATTGTGACGCTGGTTATAAAAACTGATAGCAGGCATACAAGGGTTGTTATATCGATAATTAATATAAACCGGCTAGTGCCCACTATTCCACCGATTATACCTAACAGAACGGACATGAGTCCACCGAATAATGCCCCAAAATTATATGATATCCCGGATATAACCCCTCTAACTGCTGGATTTATTCTGTTCATTAAAAGCAATGGTACTAATGGCATTGAACCGATACCGAAGGTAAACACCAGCATTCCTGGCAATGCAAGGAATCTGATCTGGTCAAAATATGGCATGGTAAGCCATGCAAATACCATGGCAATAATAGATCCTCCCATAATCAGGTGTTTTTTCCGGAAAATCGAGGCTAATCTTCCGAATATTATGAACCAGATAGCTATTGTAAGGCTTGAAATTATCATTATTATCCCAACTAGCGACCTTGACAGCCCGAATGATGGGGCTATTGTGGGATAAAAGGAGAGAACGGCAAAATATGCAGAGAAGAATCCAGACATCATTATCATAGATTTAATCATTGGAACTTTATAGTCCCAGAGATTTATTTTTTCCTTTGGTTTTTGAATCTCTTTTTTATCACGTGGAATTTTCAGCATTGTATATGGAACTATAATGAGTGGAATGGTACCTGTAATAAGGAAGTATCGCCATGTAACAGCTATTGTTGGTAAAAATAGGATGTATGCTACCCCGGTAAGTGCATATCCAATGCCATATCCGCTCTGAATGAAACCAAATATTGTGCTCCTTATGTTAGCAGGTGAAAATTCGTATCCCAGCAGTGTACCTGAAGTCCATTCACCACCCATGAATATGCCCTGTATAAATCTGGCGGACAAAAGTATAATTACATCTGGAGAAAAGGCCATAACACTTGCAAAAATAGCATATCCGGCAGTGCTCATGGCCATTACGCGCCTGGCCCCTACTTTGTCGGTCAGGTTTCCCAGATACAGGCCACCGAAAAATCGTCCTATTAATCCCAGGGCAAATAGAAGGGATACTACACCTAAACCTACATGGTATGATTTTTCCAATTCCGCATAAATATATGTTACGAGAGTAAGATCGTAAATATTGCCTATCCATGAACCTGTTGACGCAAAAGCTGCATGGACATAGTCCTTCATATCCCTTAATTTAGGCATTTAAGTTAAAGTTTCCCTGACTATAATTGGCATACATTTAAGAAATTTGCTATATGTTGCCACCCTCTTATAAGGCAAAAGCCAGATACCATTTTATCAGTTAAAATCAATTTTGACTTTCCAGCTTGACCTTTCCTGCACGGCGGATGCATTGACACCCCTCTCCTTAATAAGTTCAACTAATTTTTCAGCCCGGTCCTGCCTGTTGAGATCTATATAAATGGCATCAAGCCCGAATTCAGGCATTGTTCCCTGGGATGAAACAAGATCGTTTATCTTATTCATTACAGAAATAAATTTATCCTTATCGATATAAAATGTTCCTTTTTCTATTTTTAAAATTCCTGCCTGGATAATTCCGTCATAGGTAATACTTGAAACTTTTTTATTAACATGCCCGGCTGACGTTCTATAATAAAGAAACATCAGTACGATGAAAACAATCAAAAGAATTATCCCGAGAGAAAATATGCCCAGACCGAAAGAAAGCATGGACATTATAAAAAATATAACCCCTATAGCCAGGTATACATTTGCCATCCGGTATGTATCTACATTTATTATATATAATTTAGTATGGGGACATTCCATAGTATTAATAGGAAGTTTAGAAATATTTTATTACAATATGCAATATGGTAATGAATGGAAAAAATTAAACTCAATGAAAACGAATGCAAAACCATTTCAGGATACCCATGTATTGACACTTTAATGCAGGGGGGTATAGAACCAGGAATAATTACTGAATTTTACGGTGAAGGAGGGGCAGGCAAGTCAAATTTAGCCATGATATATTCATTTTCCGTATTAAAAAACAACCATTCGGTTATCTATGTGGACAGTGAGGGATTTTCCATTGAAAGATTCAGGAGCATTGCAAATAATGATATGGAATCCATAAATCACATGAACATTTACAGGGTAAAATCACTTGATGACCAGTATTTAGCATTAATAAAATCTGATAAGTTAATAGGAGAAAAAACAGAGTCCAAAAATAGTTTTGGGATTATGATTGTTGATTCATTTACAAATTTCTTTAGGATGGAGACAGGAAAGGATCCATCGGCCAGGATGGAGGGGTATGAAAAGCAGCTTAACATACTCTCTGGCATAGCTCTTAAATATAAAATTCCAGTAGTAATAACAAACCAGATATATGAGGATGTGAATAATAGCCAGTTAGAACCCTTTGGCGGATTTTTCATAGACCATGCAATGAAAGCCATATACAGGGTAGAAAAATTTCCCGGTGGAAAACGCAGAATAACAGTAGAAAAACACAGGTCAATTTCTGAAGGGACATATGCGAATTTCAGAATAGTTGATGCCGGGATAGAATGTGAGGTTTAAAAATGGGGGTAGATATCTCAGGAATACTGGTAAAACATCCAACAAGTATAAAAGACAACAGTGGAATTACTGTGTCTGTTGATGCATTTAATATAATATACCAGTTCCTGAGCAGCATACGGGGAGAGGATGGAGAGCCGCTTAAGGATGCATCAGGAAACATTACCTCGCACTTATCTGGAATCTTTTACAGGACAGCAACACTGTTGCAGAACAATATAAAACCCGTGTATTCCTTTGATGGAAAGCCATACAGGCTTAAGAATGAGACATTAAAGGAAAGAAAAGCAATAAAAGATAAAAATATTGCAGAATTAAATATTGCAATAGAGGCAAAGGATACCGAAAGGATAAAAAGCCTGTCATCAAGAATTAATTACATTACTGAAGGCATAGTTTTAGAGTCCAAGAAGCTTCTTGACCTTATGGGCATACCATGGGTGCAGGCACCCAGTGAAGGGGAAGCCCAGGCTTCCTATATGAGTCGAATAGGAAAAGTCGATTCTGTAATATCACAGGATTATGACTGCCTCTTATTTGGTGCAAAAAGAGTTCTAAGGAATTTTACCATGTACGGAAGGAGGCGGATATCTGGCACGGGCAAATTTATAAACATTACTCCGGAAATTATAGATTTGAATGAAAATCTTGAACGTAATGGAATTACACAGAGCCAGCTTATTGATATAGGAATTCTCGTGGGAACAGATTTTAATCCCGGCATAAGAGGGATAGGAGCTAAAACAGGGCTTTCACTTATAAAGAAATATGGAAATATAGAGACCGTGTTAAAGGAGAAGGGAAAAACAATAGAAAATCTGGATGAAATTAGAAATTTTTTCACGAATCCACCAGCTGCAGAAGTAGGTGACCTTAAATTTCCTGCTCCAGACAGGAATGGAATAATTGAATACCTCTGTAAGGAACATAGTTTTTCTGAAAACAGAATAAACGCAATTCTTGACCAGATTGCAAAAAATTATTCAGGTGCGAACCAGTCGAACCTTGACAAATATTTCTAATTGTGAATCTCCTGTTCAGACACCATAACCTTATGGGACCGTGGATATTCCAGGTCTATTATATCTTTCATAGTTTTCTTTAGAGATTTTTCATCTATTGTGAAGTTCTGGTTTCTAAAACCCTCCTCAATAATATTGAACTCCCCGCCAGATTTTTTCACAGTGACTATACGATCCTTCTTGAAACTTTTTATTGTCAGTATATGGTTGTCGTCCATCTTCATCAGCATGCTATGAACATGCTTATCAACACTTCTTATTGGTATCCATGGCATTTAATCACTGTTAAGTTTATTGCTTATGGGCAATATAACATTTATCAAGATTTCAGTAAGGGCCTTTTTTAAATCCATTGGATGCACTTCCGAATTAAGATATTTTGATTCAAGTTCCCTGAACGAATGTATTGTGTATGGCCCACCATGCGATTCTGATCTCTTTATTTCTATTTCTCTGGCATAATATGGAAATATGAGGTATTTCATTATATCTATTACAGGATTGTTTTCAACAATTCCCATGGGACAGAATGCATTTTTGATTTTTCTCCTGATATCATTATCTGTATCAGTGAGGAAAAGTGCCGATTCGGGATCGCTCTTGGACATTTTCTTAAAGTCGTCCATTCTACCCTTTCCTTTAAGTGATGAAATCAGTGGCATTTCTAGCAGAACTGGTTTTTTTCTTCCCATTTTTTCTGCAATATCTCTTGCAAGCATGTATGCATGCCTCTGGTCAGTGCCTCCCAGTGCCAGATCAGAATTAAGATAAAATACGTCTGTTACCTGCATTAGCGGATATATGTATTTGCTGAAATCCTTATCCGCATCTTCCTCTGTTCTCCCCATTATAGGCAGTGCTCTCCTTATCCTCAACAGTGAAGAATTTTTTGCAATTTGAAGAAGTAACTCCCAGTAATCCGGATTTGCTACAAGATCTGTGGCCCATATGAATTGAACATCCTGGTTGAGGCCTGCGTATAGCATACTTTTTCTAAGTCTTTCACCACTTTCTCTAATTAGATTGATGTCACCACCAAGTTTATCATTGACCCTTGCATGCCAGTCTGCCAGCAGGACCTTTACCCTGAAGCCAAGTTTTACCAGCTCATTTATCTTGTTTACATAGATTAATATGGCTATATGTGGAAGTCCTGAAGGTTCAAATCCTATATAGGCTTCCCTGTTTCCTGAAAATAAATCTTTTGATTCCTCAAGCGTTACTACTTCAGATGTATTGTTTTTTAAAATTTCAACATTTTCCATCTGGCCTTAATAGCATAGTATTTTATTAATTTTTATTTTTTAAGTAGTTTATCAAGCAGAGATGAGGCTTCCTTCTTGGTCAATTCTTCGAGAGAACCCTTTTTTAATGATTTCACATAATCATCAACGACTTTTTGGTTTGAATCTTCCCGTTTTATCAGGTCATTGACAAAAGAAAGCTGTTTCTTTGTTATGTTATCGTCTTTATTATACATGAATATGTAATACAACAAATGTACATAATATTATTGATGTGTTTTCTGTGGGATAACATCCCCTCTCCTGTTATTATGAGACAACCTTTCTTCAGTGGAACTTCTCTGGCAATTCATCCCTGCTCCTGATCCGAAGTTTGTAGCAGTTCTTTCTTCCATATATGGAAAAGGATTCCATCTGGCTGGAAGGGTGCTAATAGTTCTTATCCCCTGGGCAAACCTGGGGGAACAAAGGCATTCACAATACCAGAGAAGAATTTCACGCTGAACTGATTAGATGTGGCAATATTCTGCACAGCTGTATGACACAATATACTCTATATGGGTCTATTTTAGAATAGTGAACCATATTTATTTAACGAAAAAATAATATATGTATGCATATTGTCATACACAATGATCGTAGACTCTATTGAAATGGAAAATTTCAAATCATATGGAAATAAACAATATATAAAAATAAACAACGGATTTACGGTCATCATAGGACCTAATGGCGCCGGCAAAAGCAATATAGGAGATGGAATGCTATTTGTCCTGGGCATAAGATCCAACAAAACTGTCAGGGTGGATAAACTGGAGGATTTCATCCATAAGACAGATCCACCGAAAAAACACTGTTATGTGACGTTGAACGTCATATCTGATGATAATAATACGTACTCCATAAAAAGGGAGCTCATTTACAACAGGGGAGAATACAAATCCAATTATTATATAAATAACAGACGGGCAACAAGAAACGACGTTTTGAAATTGATTGATACCTTCCATATTTACCTTGATGCCTATAGCTTTGTCCTGCAAGGTGATATAAATAACCTTGTTAAAATGAGCGGAACCGAAAGAAGAAAGCTTTTTGAATCTATTGCAGGAATAGAAAGCTATAAAGAAAGAATAGAAAGTGCCCAGAATGATATAAATGGATTGAATGAAAACCTTAACAGCATGGATGCAGTTCTCATGGAAATAAAAACTGTACTGGACACACTTGAGGTTGACAGGGACAATGCAATCAAATACAATAATATAAACAGGGAGCTAAATGAACTTAAACTGTTCCTCAAGGTCAAAGACAGAGACAGAATAAATCAGGAACTTTCCATGTACAGAGACAATATAGAAAAAAATAAGTCGGAAATAGAGGAACTGGAAGAAGAAAATAAAAAACTTGACCAGAACAGAGAAGAGGCTAACAATAAGATTAAGGAAATAGAGGACAAATTGGATGCTATGGGCGGGCAGGAGGTCCAGAGAATTAGAAAAATTATAGAGGAACTGAATATCAGTATTTCTGAATTTGAAACCAAGATATCTGTAACAAAGGAAGCAAAAATAAATTCAGAATCAAGATTAAAAACCTCTAAGGATGCATATGGCTTCAATCAGGATCAGCTTGAAAAGAAAATAAAAGAGAAAAAGAACTACGAATCATACCTGAGAAACGCAGAAAACACAATCAAAAAAATTAATGATGAACTTGAAAAATTCAGGCAGGAAAATTATGAAAATTCAAGAACTGCGCGGGAGATAAACGGAAGGCTGGCGTCCATAGACAGTGAAGTTCAGGAAATCAATAACCAGATCATCAATGACAGTGACATAAGTAATATAGAGCTGGAATTGTCTGGATTTGCCAAGGAAACCACAATGAATGAAGAAAAAATAAAAGATGAAACTATAAAGGCCAAGGATTTGAAATGGAAAATTGATAATCTCAAGAACAACATAAAACAATATAATGACGAGATCAATGAAGTAAATAAGAAATTTCTGGAAGTACGAAATAAGCTGAATGACCTCGTGTCTATAAAGAATGACAATGACATAGAGATAAGGAACAAGGAAAAGGAGTTACGGGGACTGAACTTCAGAAGCAATATTTCACCTGCACTCAGGGAAATAAATACCATGATGGAGGATGACAGGGGAATTTATGGCCCCCTGAACAAGCTTATAGAGTATAAGGACGAGTATGCAAATGCAATTATGGTTGCCGCAGGAGGAAGAATGAATTCAGTAGTAGTTGATACCGATTTCACAGCCCAGAAATGCATACAGGCATTAAAATCAAAAAAATTAGGGCGGCTCACTTTCATACCATTGAATAAAATCATCACGCCCAATGACAGGCAAAAGGCAGTTGAACTGGTCAGTTCACATGATGCTATTGACTTTGTCAGGAATTTGATAAACTATGACTCTATGTTCGAAAAGGCTGTTAAATATGCCTTTGGAGATACCATACTGATGGATACAATTGAGAGGGCAAGGAAACATATGACTGGAGTCAGAATCGTTACACTGGCCGGCGATGTACTGGACCCCTCAGGCGCTATGACAGGCGGATCAGTTAAAAATGACGAAGTACTGGCAAACCGTCTGATAAAAGCAATATCAGAACTTGAGGAACATAATGAGATTCTAAAAAGTGAAATAAGCTTTAAACAGAGAGAGAATACGGATATTTCTTCCAAACTTGCAGAACTTTCAAGAAAAAGAGATATTTCAACAACTAACATAAATAATTACGAGGTACAGTTAAAGGAATCTGAAAATTCCATTAAGGGCTCTGAAGAAAAAATAGAGGATTTAAAAACCAGGATAAAAGAGGCTGAGGAGAGAAAGAATAGCTTTGAATTCAAGAAAAACGAAATAAAAATGAAGTTGTTCAAGCTAGAAAAAGAACGGGACCAGCTATTTAAAAAATTAAAAGAACTGTCTCCTGAAAATGTACAGATAGAGAAGGATATGGAGGGCGAACTATCACAGGCAAGAAAAAGCAAGGAGAATTATTCAAATACTCTTGCCCAGATTGAGACAGAAATCAAACATTTAAGTGAAAAAAGTGAAGATTTGCAGGAGAAAATAGGGTTACTTGGGGATGATATTAGAAAATACGGGGAAATGATAGGAGAATATGGGGAAAAAGTTGAAACCATGAAATCTGAACTACAAAAAAATAGGGAGAGGGAGAATGATATTGATTCAAAGTCAAGGGAACTTTATAATGAAAAGACGCAGGTATCCAGTACCATAGATAAGATTTACGAGACTATAAGGAAAAACGATGATCTGATTAGCAATAAAAAAACTATAATAGCATCCCTGTCAACAAAAATAGAAAATATGGCACTCCAGCTGGACACCCTAAATTATGAAATAGAAAATGGCAACATTGAATTTAAGGATTTCAAGATGAGCATCAATGAAGTAAAACAGAAAATAGAGGAGAATAACAGAAAAATCGAGGATCTTGGTGCTGTCAATATGAGGGCGATTGAACAGTATGACCAGGAATTGAATAGGTATAAGAGCACAGACGAGAAATATAAAATTCTGCTCTCAGAAAGGAATGATCTTATTGAACTGCAGAATCAGATCATAGAGGATGAGAAGAGAATTTTCCTGGAATTGTTTGATACTATCAATACCCAGTTTCAGAAGATATATTCAAGGCTATCAGAAGGAGGTGAAGCTAATCTGGAAATTACCAGCAGGGAAGATCCACTTAACGCTGAGGTTTATATAAAGGTAAAACCAGTCGGTAAACATATGATAAAAATAGATGCACTCAGTGGGGGAGAGAAAAGTGTCGCAGTTCTTGCGCTTATACTTTCATTTCAGATAAAAAATCCATCACCCATATACTATCTTGATGAGGTGGATATGTTTCTTGATGGGCATAATGCAGAACATGTTGGAGAACTGTTCAGGGAGAATTCTAAAAGTTCACAGGTGGTCATGGTTTCCCTGAAAGGTGCTGTTACAAAATTTGCAGACAATCTTATAGGCGTTACTATAGATAATAAAGGGAATACGAAAATAGTCCAGAAGAGAATAGGTGATGATCTTGGAGAGAAATGAAATACTCAGGGCAATGATAACCCAGAATGTAGGCGATGACCTCCTTTATTATGAAGATATCCTTAATGGTGTTGAAGAAAACATAAACTATCCTGATGTTTTTTCCGAAACTGTTTCCAAGATATTCAGTCTTGTGCTTTCGGGAAAACTGGATCCATGGAGTGTTAATATTTCAGAGTTCAAAGATCTTTTTGCCAGGGAGCGGAACGAGAATTTTGAAGTGGCAGGGATATTGATTTCCAGTGCCTGGCATGTGCTCTATGAAAAGAGTATACAGATGATGCGGTATGCAATCAACGAAGAGACCGATTATCCTGAAGAGAATACCGGTACAGATGATGAACAGGGTATATACGATTCCGATGATACCACCATAGGAGCAATGCCGGATCTCAAAATTCCGGTTATGCACAGGGAGGCAGCAGAGGTTACATTAACAGAGTTTCTGAATGCGATGAAAAGAGTATACAGGACAAAGGAAAGGAAAAGGGAATTTGATCAGCCAGATTATCCTCCAGATATTGATGAAGAAATCATTTCAAAATCTAACACAGATTCTATTGATCATGGAATAGAAGAAACATTACAGCAAATATCACATTATATGAACCCATTTTTCGTGGAAGACTACTGGGGTAATACAAGATCACAAAGAGCAAATTTTATTTTATTTTTACTCTTCCTTGAAAGGGCAGACAAAATAAGATTGACCCAGGAAGAGCCATTTGGAAATATACAGGTTATAAAATTATTTTAGGTACCGTCAATTATTCCGTCTTCTGTGAGGGTGATAACGGCTTCCCCCTCTGGAAGGTATGGTGAGTCAATAAGCCTTGCTATTCTTTTTCCTGCCTTTGCCTTTCTAAGATATATTCTAAAGGTTGCTGTATGCCCCACTATGTTACCGCCTATAGGTGTCATTGGGTCTCCAAAGAACACCGCAGGATTTGCGGATACCTGATTGGTTACTGCTATGACAGCATTGAATATGGTGCCAAATTTTAACAGATCATGCATGTGCTTATTCAACAGCTGCTGTCTCTCAGCAAGTGAACCCCTGCCAACATATTCAGAACGGAAATGGGATGTCAGGGAATCGACAATCAGGAGTTTAATAGGGAACTCCTTTGCTATATCGGCCGCTTTTTCTGCCAGAAGTATCTGATGATGGGCATTGTATGCCCTTGCCACATGTATTCTCTTCAGGGTTTCGTCAGGATCCAGGTTTTTGGCCTTAGCCATCTGGATTACCCTTTCCGGCCTGAATGTATTTTCAGTATCTATCATTAATACATCAGAATCCAGGCCGCCCCGTTCCTTCGGTATGGTGGCATTCACGGCCAGTTGCAACATTATCTGTGTTTTTCCAGAACCAAATTCACCAAAAAATTCTGTTATGGATTGGGTTTCCAGGCCACCGCCTATAAGATTGTCCAGTCCCTGTGCGCCCGTTGAGAGCTTCAACACTTCTTTTCTTCTCTGTAAAATTTCCTCTCCCGTTTCAAAATTACCCACATCTGCATATTTTCTTGCAGCGTTTATTATCTTTACAGCTGCGCCTTCTGCTATGCCACTGATATCAGCAAGGTCCTTGGGTGAAGCTACGGCAATTGCCATAATATCATCATATCCATTTTCCCTGAGCTTTTCAGCCGTAGCCTCTCCGACACCGGGTAAATCCTCTATGGTAAGTTTCTTGTTTTCAGTTTCGCCTTCTATTACATCATCAATTTTTTTTTCTTTTGCCATTCAATATTCAACTCCTTTTATGCCTAGGGAGGCATCAGTTTTATTCTCAGATACAATTTGGTCTACACCGAACATAGCTCTAATGGCATCAATGTTTTCCGGTATAACATCACTTTCCTGATGTACTGCCTGGATATAATGCACTTTATTCTTATAAATATTTACACTCTCTTTCCAGACAGCTATTTCGTAGAGGTCTGACCTGTTTCTTGAGAGCTCTCTTGCATAGTCCATAACCTGTGCCGTTGAATTTATTTTTTCACCGGCGTTGAGTAGTATCAAGCGTCTTTTCCCTGAAAGTGCTGATACCAGTTCATCTTTATCCGGTTCAGTGTTTAATTCAAGATTTATAACATGAACATGCATAAGTGTTGTTGGAACTTTTACCGCTGTTGTTTCTATATCAATATCTTCCATAACTGTCTTCAGATCTCCAGCGTGGTGAGATGGATATGTCATTGACGGCTCTATTGCATTAATGGGACCCTTTTTGCTGTCATTAGGGTCAGTGGCACGGCGCATTATTGTTGCATTGACACTCTGAATTCCGAATTTTTCCTTCAATGGAGACAAAGACCTCGCAAGGGCAGTTGTGTTGCATGACACAACCCGTACATAATTTTTGTTAACAGAATGTGAATAATTTGAATAAGCATTAAAGCTGGATTCTACGACACTGCTGCTCTCCCCACCTTCCAGAACTGCTTTTATTCCATATTTCCGGTATGCCTTTAAATTTTTCTCACCATTGCCTTCAGGTGTCCCGTCGACAACAATATCCGACTCGGAAAGAAGGTCTTCCAGTGTTCCCTTTACTTTTATTCCGTTTGCCTCAAATTCCTTTTTTTTCTCATTATCTGGGGCGTAAATATTAAAATTCCTGGATGCCAATTTTGTAATATAATCTGGGGAGTTTTTGACAATGCCTGTAACATACATATCATCCTGCATTGACACACCATAGGCAACTCTCCTGCCTATTGTTCCATAACCGTTTATAGCTACTCCTATCATTGAAATACGATTGTGTTGCATATTATAAATTTATTCATTGATAACTTTCTATGTGCATTTGCCAAGGAAACTGTTATATTTATCAGACTGATTGGACATTGTGGTAACTACTAGATTAATGAAATATTTCCGGGAATACTATTACAAAAGCCCTCTGGGCATACCCGATATGTTGTTTCAGAGAGAAATAGGATTCATACCATTTAACGGTACAATGACACGCCACAGGAAATTCAACGGACAGGCAGAAATCGAAGACTTTGTTCGCAGATCGGTGCCTAGACATTTATATTATTCTTCCTCCTATTACCGTTTCCCTGATCAGCATAAAATGCTTGAAAAGGAATGGCTTGGGGCTGAACTTATATTTGATCTTGACGCAGACCACATTGAGGGCGCAGATAAGATGACATACATGGAAATACTTGCGGAGGTAAAAAAGCACACACTGAGACTGCTGGAAATGCTCATGGATGATTTTGGATTTGGAAATAAGAATATCAAGCTTTATTTTTCAGGTGGGAGAGGATACCATGTTCATGTGGAAAGCGACAGAATATACACCATGGATTCTGATTCAAGAAGGGAAATAGGGGATTATATACGAATTGAAGGATTGAATATGGAAGACCTGAAAATGCTTGATGACAGCTATTTTGAATTTGGCATACTTAAAAAATTCAATATTTACATATCAAATTTCTATAAAAATTTGGATGAAAATTATATAAAAAATGTATTTGGTAAGGCATGGTGGAATTATATTAATTACCTGGAAAAATTTTACAACGGAGAGAAAATTATAGATTTTCTGCGAAATGATAAGGGAAATAAATTCAAATTGCTGATAAAACAGAATAAAAGCAATGAAAAAGCCTCCATAGATTATGACAGGATAATGCTTGAAAAGATCCTTGAGGATTTCAAAAAAAGTGCACTTGCCGAGATAGATGAGCCTGTAACTACCGATATACACCGACTCATAAGATTTCCATACAGCCTGCATGGCAAAACAGGGCTCATGGTGAAGCCCATTGCTATAGATGATTTAAAGTCCTTCACCCCTCTTGACGAAGCCATACCTGATATTTTTCTGGACAGGGAGGCAAAAATCAATTTAAAAATAGACAAGTTCTCCATTAAAATGAATAAAGAGAATTACAACATATTTAGGGGTGAAAATTCAGTACCTCTATACGTGGCCATATTTACGAATGCCATTAACGTTGCTGAATTTATTTAGTCGGTGAGGTCAAGACTTTTTAACCTCTTAAGAAAATCTCCTGGATTTGTGTCAAATAGGGATACGAGCTTAATCAGGTCTTCCCCTTCTATTAGCTCTCTGGTTTTATCCTTGCATGGTAATAGGTTTGCTTTTTTCAGTATACCGTTCTCAAAACATTGTGC
>DAUP01000026.1 GCA_002505185.1 Ferroplasmaceae archaeon UBA567
TTTATTGAGTTTTCAAAGTCTTTTTTGTATTTCAGTTTATCTTCCAGAGGCATGTCTTTCCTTATAGCATTAAACCCCAGAGGTATGGGGAGATCGCCTGCATATTTTTTCCATTCATCGTAAAGACCTAACACCGGTACCAGTCCCTTTTCCTGAAATGTCAATTGTTCATCATGTATAAGGATTCCTGCGTCAACTTCATCGTTCATAATAGCATTCACTATTTTGTCAAAGCGTATCTCTTTAAATTTACCAGCTTCTGGCGCAAACATTCTGTACAACAGCTCTGCAGAGGTATATTTACCGGGACTGGCTATAGTTTTGCCCTTCAGGTCAATTTTCTTTTTGGCTATTACCTGCGGCCCATAGGATAAACCAAAGCTTGCCCCTGATGTTGTCAGATCATATTTATCGGAGACGTGCATGTACCCATTTGCCGATATTGCCGTTACATCATATTTTGCGTCAACTGATTCTTTGTTAAGAGTTTCTATGTCCTTTACTACCTGATCATAATCAAATGATGTTTCTATCTTGTGCTCAAACATTGCATAAAACATAAAGGCGTCGTCTGGATCAGGTGTGTGTGCTATCAACATTTTCATGAGTATTATATTGCAATAAGGTTAAAAGTGTTTTTTATTATGGAATATTTCCAGGAAAAAATTAGGAGTTGAAATATTTAGTTATGCGAATAATCTATGAATCTATGACAAATTTATATCCATATTCTATTATACCACTTTCCCCATCCTGGCGAATCTTTCTGAAGACTGTATGTACCTTTGTTCCTATATCAACATCCTCAGGTGCGCAATCGACTATTTGAGCAGTTATAACAGGGCCTTCTACCAATTTTATAAGGGCTAGAACATAGGGAACCTGCCTTTTGAAAGAGGGCGGTGCATCATGTACAATAGTATAGGATAATACTTCACCATTTCCACTGAATTTTACCTTTTCCATTTTTCCTATAGATTCTCTGTGACATGTGGGGCATATGTCCCTTGGAGGAAAATATGAGTTCCCGCAATTCTTGCATTTAAATCCAATAAGATTGTATCTATATTCTGTCTCTCTCCAAATTCTTGATAATTCTGTCATTTTATTCACCCAGTATATGTATTACAGAGGATGACCCGGTTCCAGCCATGTTATGGATAAGAGCGTACCCTGCATCCTTTATCTGGTTATCGCCAGCTTTGCCCATTAGTTGCTTATATGCATCCACTGCCTGCCCAACACCAACAGCACCGTATGGATCTCCTTTGGCTTTCAGTCCGCCTGAGGGATTTACCGGAATACTTCCATCCAGTTTTATTTCATCGTATACAAGATCCTTTGCTTTCCCCTTTTCTGCGAATCCCAGGTCTTCCAGTTCTAATAGGCCATATATTGAAAATGAGTCATGAACTTCCATGAATGATATGTCACTCCTTTTTATCTGTGCTTTACGGAATGCTTTTTCCACCGCAAGTTTTGTTGAATTTAATGTGTATATAGATTTCCTTGAACCGACAGCGAGATAGTCTTCTGCCACTGCAGAACTTAATATGCGGATACCTTCACGATTATTCTTTTTCGTGTAACTCTCAGATGCCAGAACCAGTGCTGCCGCACCGTCACTCAGAGGGGAACAGTCCATCATATTAAGGGGGTCGGCAACAGCAGTTGCGTTCATTGCCTGCTGTATCGTCAACTTGTTTCTGAACTGTGCATCTGGATTCTTTGAACCGTTCAGATGATCATTTACTGAAAACATCGATAAAGCTTCTTTTTCAACGTTGAAATCGTGCATGTATTTTCTGGCTATGAGTGCTGCCATTGCTGCAGGTGTTGCACCGAAGAATGCTTCCCACTCGCGGTCAAGTATTGATGATGATTTCTCAAGGATGTCATTTCCGTGTATATCTGTCATTTTTTCTACACCACCGACGACTACAACATCGTATTCTCCAGATTTTATGGATAAATAAGCATCCCTTAATGCAGCTCCGCCCGAAGCTGTGGATGATTCTATCCTTAAGGATGGAATGCCGTCAGCAGACAATCCTGAAAAGTCTGCTATCAGGGCACCTATATTTTCCTGCTGATTTATAACGCCAGCAAGTGAGTTTGCGCCATAAATTGCATCCACGTCCCTGGAATAAATTCCAGCATCTTCAATAGCCTTTAATCCGGCTTCAACTGCCAGATTCCTCAGTGATTTGTTCCACAATTCCCCGAATTTTGTTTCTCCAGCACCGATAATATAAACTTCATTACTCAAAACTCTCACCCATAATAAGCATTTTTCTGAATTTCGTATACATAGCATAATCTATGAACTTTACATTTTCTATCATTTTTCTGACGCCAGGGGCATTTTCATGTTTATAGCTTTTCATATTATCTGTTATAGTAATATCAAAGGCATCCGATCCGGCACCTGAACCGAAGGAAACTGCAAGTATCCTGTCTCCAGGTTTGGCTTCATCCAGTATGGCGGACAATCCGGTCATTGTAGAACCGGAATAAGTATTTCCGATATATGGCGTTAACAGGCCAGTTTTATACTGTTCCTCAGTAAAACCCAGCATTTTTGCAACCCTTGTGGGAAATTTCCCATTGGGTTGATGGAACACAACATGATCATAATCACTGCTTTTTGTTCCCATCCTGGACATCATTGCCTTTGCTGCGGATATGACATGCTTGAAATACCCCGGTTCTCCGGTAAATCTCTCACCGTGCCTTGGATAGGGCTCTCCTTCCCTTCTCCAGAAATCAGGGGTGTCCGTGGATACTGATAATGTATCATTAATCTCTGCTATTACATCATCCTTTCCAATAATCACTGCGGTACCACCAGCCGATGCACTATATTCAAGAGCGTCTCCTGGAGCTCCCTGCGAGGTATCTGATCCNNGGCATGCCTATTGCGGCAGCTACTATTGTAGCAGTGGGTTTCACAGCATAGGGATGAGATTCAGAACCGACATATATTGCTCCAATATCATGAGGATTAATTTTTTTTCTTTTAAGTGCATTTCTTGCAGCCTCGACTGATATGGATGCTACATCCTCATCAGGTGAGGGTACCGATTTACTGAGTATAAAAAGATTATTTTTCATTTTTTCCGGATCGTCGCCCCATATCCTGGCTATTTCCTCTGGCTTAATTCTATATATGGGAACATATGACCCATAGCTTACAATTCCAGACATAATTGGATAAGTATAAGGGCATATATAAAAATTCACGTTTAATAATTCGTTAACTGCCGTACTATATGGAAAATCTTTTCTTTCTGCAAGTATACCAATAAAAATACTTTAAAAATATTTATATACGATTTCCCATTGTGATACTATGGTAGCTATTGATGTAGGAGAAGTAATTTTGATTCTTGTTCTGGTAATAATTGTGGCAATTATATTGTCAGGAATTCATATTTTGAAAGAGTGGCAGAGAGCGCCGGTTTTAACCCTGGGAAGATATACAGGATTAAAAGGACCGGGATTAGTTTATGTAACGCCTATTATAAGTAAGATTACAGTAGTGCTTTCAACCAGGATACAGGCAGTGGCCTTTAAAACTGAGTCTACATTTACTCAGGATAATGTTCCTGTGAATGTTGATGCAGTAATGTATTTCCAGATCATTGATCCAGACAAGGCCATTCTAAATGTTGAAAACTATGCAGCCGCAACACAACTTGCAGCACAGACAACACTGAGGGAAGTTCTGGGAAAATCCTCGTTCGATGAAATATTATCAGAAAGAGAGAAAGTTGGAGAAGCAGCAAGGCAGATAATTGATGAAAAAACAGAACACTGGGGAGTAAAGGTATCATCCGTAGAAATAAGAGATGTGCTTGTCCCACAAACTCTGCAGGACGCTATGTCAAGGCAGGCAGCAGCAGAAAGGGAAAGAAGATCCAGGGTTACCCTTGCACTGGCTGAAGTTGAAGCTGCGGGAAAGATGGTTGATGCCGCAAAACAGTATGCAAACAATCCAACCGCTTTCCAGCTGAGATGGATGGATATAGTTTATCAGATAGGGCTTGAAGGAAAAGGTTCACTCATAATGATACCACAGAATGTGCCTACTGTTGGAGATACATCACAGTTCTTTACGGCAACTGCCCTCAATAACATCCTTAGCAAGAGTACAGGAAATGTAGGCAATAGCACTATATCTGGGAGTAAACCATAAGTAACTGATTTATATCCAGCTCTCCAGGCCTTTTTTCATTGAATGGGCCATTATAATTTAATATTGTGGATAATTTTTTTCTTCTCATTGAAAATATTTTTACAAGGAATTTATCAAAATTTTTAATATCAACATCAAACGGTTTTTTTACTATGGATATAACTGCGGAATCGACTCCGGGAACAGGTAAAAAAACCTTTCTGGTAACATTGAAAAGAATATTAATATTTGATCTCACAGCGGCATTGATGGTGAGCCTGGAATAATCCTTTGTCCCAGGTTTTGCAACAAGCCTTAGAGCGAATTCTTTCTGGACCATGAGTATGGAAGAGTCAAAATCAAAATCCAGAATTTTAAATAATATTGGTGAGGATAAGTTATAGGGAATATTGCCTATAATATGATTATAGTATGATGGTTTTGTATCCAGAAAATTTTCCTTGATAATATGGAATTTGCCTGATCTTCTCTGTTCAGAATATTTTATACTTAGATTTTCATAAAATCTGTGATCTGGTTCAATAGCAGTAAGTTCTATGGGAAGATTAATCAGAATATCTGTCANNTACTTCCTTGGCAGCAATATTTTTATCATTTAAAAATACCTGCCCATATTTTTTAGAAAAATTTCCGGTCATTTTGCAACAAACAGTTTATATTTTTCGTACCTGTTCTGCAGTTCATCCATAATTCTGTTAACAATCATTTTCTTTGGGTTGTGTACACTTTTTACCCTTTCCGTTATATCATCAAAGGACTTGAAGGGCTCCTTTTTTCTCTCTTCAAGAACAGTCCACATGCTCTTATTCCCTAATCCGGGTAGAAGCTCGAGCGTGTGCATTCTTGTATTTATTGCCTCCGAATTGTTAAAAAAATCAACGAATCTCTGTGGATTATCATCAATTATATTTTCTATTGTATATGGAAGTTCACTGATTGCTGCACTTGTCAATTCCTTATAAGTAATTCTCCGTTTTATGGATATTATCTTATCTCTTTTTTCCGGTGATTTCCCTATATATATCTTATCACCAACTGTGATTACGGCATCCGGTTTCGGAAGAATTTCTAACAGTTTGAATTCGTTTTCACCGATTGCCAGTATGAGTGGAGATTTGCGGAAATTTTTATCCTCTGCTCTCCCCTGGGGCAGATAATCTATAATATAGGCATATTCTTCCATTTATAAAACCTTGAGTATATCTAATATACTATCTAAAACTTTGTCATCTACAGTAACACTATATGAGTTCAATATTGCCACCAGTTCCTCTGATGTGGAAGGCTTTATGTCTATAATTTTAATTATAGCCTCCTTTGGGAGTTTATGGACCTTGCTTATATCATTGTAAAGCTGCTTCATATCTGTATCTTTACTGTATTTCAAGAATTTTTCAACGTATGCAAGTGTGTCATTTTCATTTGGAGTCCTGTCTTCAATTTCCATTAGCATATTGTAAACTTCGTTATTGGTTTTATAGGTTATTTTCATTGAGTTAACCTCTTGAGATGAACAGGTGCAGATATTATTTTTCTTTCTGTGTTTCCGATTTTTATTTTCAGAATGTAGCAATTACCCTGCATTCCTGTTATTTTCCCTGTTCTTCCCTGAAAGTTGTGAAATGGCATTCCATTTTGTATCGCTGGATCTATGACAACGGCAACCGTTTCACCAATTTCGAATTTCTTTAAAAGGCTATTAACCTTAGGCATTCCTCTTTGTTTTATCTTCTTTGTTAACTTACTTCTTGAACCTGATCTGGTTCCATTAGACATTCTTGTCATCCTTATTCACCTCTCTATTTTTAATACATCCAGGCACTTTACCTTTAATTCAGATCCATAGACAGAGGAGAGACTTGGCACTGTTCTCCCGTTATCCCCATTTATCAGCTCCTTTATATATGTCCCGGATTGTGTCCTGATTTTTAATATGGCTTCCTTATCATGTATATCTTCTATATTTATATATTTTATTTCTTTTTTCCTTATAAGATCAGATCGATTGCCTATAACTCTTGTTGGTGTCCTCTGGGATATAGTTAAATTTTTGAATTTATCAGTAGATTCGTGAAGTTTTTTTTCGTCTACTGGATTTTCAAATTCTATAGTTGCCACATAGGTTTTATCATATATAGCCTCCTTTATCTCCCTTATTCTTTTCCTGTCTGTGAATTCCAGGTTTGATATATATATGTTATCTCCTGAATTATTCACTTCGTCCATGAACTCGTTCAGGGAAAAGTTTCTAATCTCTGGACAGTCTACCTCCATTACAAATTCCCTGCCATTGCCAAGCATCATCACATCTACATCTTCCCTGCCTGAACCGTGTAATTTGTAATTGTTCCCACCAGTGAATTTTAAAAGCTTTTCACCTATAAGTGATTCCAGTGAATCACCACTTCCATTTATCCATCTTGTTTGTGGGATGTCCCTTCTCTTTTTTATGTATGTTCCATAGATATATAATGGCTTTATGATCAAATTCACATTATCGTAAATGGTATTTATTTCTACTGTAATATCTGCATCCTTTGAAAATTCCTTGCCAGAAATGCCTGAAAAATATTTTCCAAATTCACGGTTAAATTCTTTTTTTATGCTTTCGCCCTTATTTCCGTATTTATTCTGTATTTTTTCTTCTTCAAGAATTGTGTCTGGGTCAAATTTCGATCCGATTAAGAATGTTTTGTATTCTTTTTTGCCAATAACATCATTAACCATATTATAATATTTATCCAATTCATCGAAAACTCCATTGCATATTCTGCAGGTATTAGACTCCTCAAATGGTCCGTAAAATGATTTATAGGCAAAAGCAAGCCTTGTTCCCCTCTCAAAGTTTGTAAGACCGGAATCAACATTTGCAAAAATACGTCCGGTACACCTTATGCACAGGTTATCCGTAAATAAATCCTTAAAATCGTTCATAAAAAATAAAAATTATCTGGACTTTACTATTTTTTCTATGCTAGGCCTTTCCTTGATGAATACCCTCGATCCACATTCACATTCTATATCTGTTGTGCCGAAGGATTTTTCAAGCTGTCTTCCACATCTAATACATTTATACATGGTTATTTATCTCCTTTACAGTCTCGCTGCTGTATTCTGGGGTGTAGGAACCACCAGCAAATTTGTAGCTGCAGTGCCTGCATTCCCATATTCCATTTGCAATCCTTTTAACCTTTTTCTGCTTGCATGAAGGACATGTATAAAAGCTGGTTTTCTGCTTGTATATCTTGTTCCATGCTTTCCTTACTGTAACACCATATCTTGGCCCGAAACGGCCTGAAGCCCCTACTTTTACTGTATGTTTTGTCATATATTCACCTTAAATGTGTTTCTCTTAATTTGTTACCTATATTACTCGATGTTTTTATAGCTTTTCTTATTTCTTCCAGTGAAAGTTCTCCTATGTCTCCCTTTTGCATGGCATGGATGTTATGATCCTCCGATATTGTTACGGTTATTCTTCCATTGGAAACCTGTTCCTCCTCTAGATCNNACAACAGTATTTTTCAATGCCGTAACAGCAGCCAGCGTGGCAGCGTCTATTATATTGCCATCATAGTTCAGAACATCTATATCCACAAAGATCATCCACACTTTTTTGCCGGACTCTATTACCAGCTTTGAGGTGTCTACCATCTTGCTTTCCCTGATTCCCCTGTCAACCACACGGGAGTATTCTATTGCCTGCTCACCTGGCGGTCCAGATTCGAAGGTTGGAAAGGCCATTGGAAGCAATTCTATGTTCAGTGCCATTACACCACTGTCCGGAGAATCCTCAAAGGGTTCGCCTTCCTCGACCTTTATTCCTGCCACTACCTTTGTTTTTCCAATTTCAACCATAGCCGACCCTGCAGCCTTGGGAACAAAATTTTCCGTGATTTTTATTTCACGGTAATCCTGAAGTCCCCTTCCATCAAGGCGTTTCCCTGTTTTTATGCTTTCCAGTATAAATCCTTTCCTTATTTCAGATAATACTGCACTTGAATCCATAGGCATTTTTATTCACCATCCTCTATACTGTATTTGCTCATCAAAGCATTTCTCTGCAATTCCGAAATCCTTGGCATTGCATTCATCATCATTGATGTGGCCTCGTTAAATTCTTCTTCGGTCACATTCCCGTCCAGTTGAAGCAGTACTACCTTTCCTGTCCTTGGCAAAATTGCCATTGGTATATCTGCCTGGCCAAAATTGTCCTCATCCTTTGAAAGATCAAGTACTACTTTGCCATCTACCTTTCCGGCCGTGCATCCCACAACAAGGTCTCTCATTGGAACGCCTGCGTCCGCTACAGCCACAGATGATGCTGTAAGGCTTGCTATTCTTGTGCCCGCATCAGCCTCGAGCACCTGTATGAACACATCAACCTCGGCTCTTGGAAGCTTTTCAAGCACTATTGCTGAAGAAAGGGCTTCTGAAACAACCTTTGATATCTCCATGGTTCTCCTGTCCGGGCCGGGACGTTTTCTTTCCTCTACTGAGTATCCTGACATATTGTATCTTGCCTTAACTATTGCTCTGTCGATATTCTGGGCGTGTTTCGGGTATGCTTCTCTTACGTACACAGCAACAATAATTTTATTTGCGCCCCATTCTATAAATGCTGATCCATCAGCACGGTCCACAACGCCTGTTTGAATTTTTATGGGACGCATTTCATTAAGTGCCCGCCCATCCAGTCTGAGCCCATCATCTCTAATTAGTTTTACATTTCCTTCCATTAATTTTCACCTTTCATATTCTTGAGGTATTCTTCCATTCTGTCGGTTAATCCTATGGTATGTGCTTCCTTTTCTACAAGCCTGATAGCATTAATGGCTTTTTTCACGTTTTCAAGGTCGCCGTCTATCCAGATAAATCCGTTCTGCCCGACAATTATTTTTGTATCGGTATAGTTTTTTATAATATTTATCATGTTCCCTCCCTTTCCAATAACACGTGGAACCTTTGGGGGTTTTACCGATATAACTCTTCCTGTTTCTAGCTTTCTCATCCCGCTATCTCTCAAAGATATCCAGCTCTCTTTTATTTCATTGGATACTGAGATCCTTGCATAAACATAATCACCCACTTTCAGGTAACGCTCCAGGTCACCTGATGAAACATGCCAGGGCGTATCGTTCATATGGAGAAGTGAGTAATAGGGCGAATTTATGTCTACAGTCCACATTGTAGGACCTATGTCCATTATCTTCCCAATTATCTTGTCATTTGCCCTGGGCAGATATGGGCTGTTGAATGGAGCCACATCAATAAATCGCTCGCTTTCCTGAATCACTCCGAAGTATTCAGAAAAAAATTCTGAATTATATTCATACATGCCATTTCGGGGTTTTAGTTCCTCTACTTCTATTTTATCCCCGGGATAAACTATTTTTTTTGTTTCCAATTGAATACACCTTTTACTTTATGAAATATACTTTCGTATTATATTTATCTTTGCGATTAATCTTAAAATAATATATAAACCATTTTAATAATAGTAATGTTTAAAAATCATTTTAATAACTTTATATCGGCCTCCCCATTGGTTTTTCTGTTAACAAGGTCTATAAGGTCTCCCTGCATTCCTGCTGGTATTTCTACAACGCATATGTAATCTCCTGCATTTGACCACTCTTCCTTCAATATTGTGCCCATTCTTGAAATATCACCGTAAAGGCGTCCGTATGCGTCCCCTGAAAGCCTGACAGCGAGCCTTGCTTTTTCCATCCTTATTGGTATTAATGGCCTTATTGCCTTGAGAACCATCTGAACCTGTTCCTCCACACCCTTAAATGGATCAATCCTTACCTTTGCCTCTTCCATGGCTTCCTCTATTCTTATTACTGGTATTGGCGTATTTGTTTGGGGATTTATTGCCTCCCGGACAATTTCATTAATGACCTGTTTTCTTTTCATTTCCAGTATTTCCTTTCTCTGTTCTGTAGTAAGCTGTATCTGTCCTCTTTTTACTATTTCTATTGCAAT
The DNA here is from genome assembly GCA_002505185.1 of Ferroplasmaceae archaeon UBA567. GTDB lineage: Archaea > Thermoplasmatota > Thermoplasmata > Thermoplasmatales > Thermoplasmataceae > Ferroplasma. The sequence continues at coordinate 10,187 of DAUP01000026.1, forward strand.
CTGTCCTATATCGGTTGTTTTAAAAACATGTTTAAGTATTTCTTCATTAGTCCTTTCACCTTTCTTGGCGTCCTTGAATACCTCAGGAATAGCGAGATCGTTTTCAATATCTATTTTCCCCTCACGTATACGGGAAGCTGCATTAGGATCAACGAGAATTTCGAATCGATAGCCATTGTATTCAAATCGTGCTATAACTGCCTCATCTGTATTTACCATTGTTGATAATCATTTATTTAAATAAAAAATTATACTTTTATTTTTCCTTTAGGCACAGAAGCAATAAGGAATAATATTGCACCTATGCTGGATATCAGGACAAATAAAAAGGAGATATTGTGATTCAGGATAAATAGTGCCGCAAATATAGTGCTGCCTATAAACCCGGATATTGCCTTTCCGGTATAGAATACTCCGTTGTTTGCCGTTGAGAACTTTGACCCGAATATATCTCCAACCAGTGAAAAATACATGGAAATCATGGCACCACCGAAAAATCCTATAAAAATGATGGCAAAAATGTATAGCCTGAAAATTAAAAATATCGATCCGAGAATAAGAAATAGGTCTATCAGCATTACAACTTTTATTCTACCTATCAAATCTGATATATACCCAAGTATGGGCCTGCTTACACCACTGAGCAAGGGGAAAAGAGAGACAAGTATAGTAAATTCCACCAGTGGCAATGTTTCCCCTATATATCCAAATGAGGCAGAAACTACTATCAGGGGAACTGCACCCAGTATAAATGAGATATACAGTATCCAGAATCTTTTGTTCTTAAGATTTTTTGATGTTTTTTCACCAGTCAGTGTTTCAGTTTCCGGGTATTTGGCCTTCATCAATAGAACTGGCAGTATAATTATCTCTGAAACCCCTATTATCAGCATAGGTGTCCTGAAGGAAACAGCCTCTGCTATGAATATATTTGCAACCGCTGCCCCCAGGCCGAAACCAAGTGATACAAAACCTACTGCAAAACCTCTCCTCCCCTTGAACCATTTAACTGCAAGATTTGTGGATATACCGTAAAGTATGCCTTCACCAATGCTGCCCAGTGACCACAATATATAAAAAAGATACAGGCTATGGATAAATGACGTGCCTAAAAATCCAGTGGATGATAAGACAGCAGAAAGTATTCCAACGTTTCTGGGTCCGTTTTTATCGGCAAAATAACCGCCTATGCCCTGAAATCCAGTAGAGAAAATAGCAAAAAGCGTGAAGGCAACCTCTATCTGAACAAGGGAAACATTTAATCCTGTTTTAAGTAATGGCTCAAAAACATTCCATGAATACTGATAAAGTGAATTAAATGACATTATAATGATTCCAATTATCATGTATCCCTTCTTCATTGAAGAAAAATTATTTAGCTAATATAAATGTTTTTGTCCGGCTATTGTTTTTCGGGCACCCTGATTCGTTTAATGAAACGGTGAACTGAAAATATTCCCCATATAGATTCTATGACACCGAATGGATACACCCCGGCAAGTATTCCATAAATGGCTGAGCCGAAGCACATGATCCCAAAGAGAAGGGAATATACGGGAGACCGCGATTCCAGAAGATAGAAAACCATCATTATGGCAAGAACAACGGAACCGTAAATGGTCAAAACCCCTATTAACATTATCCATGATTATATTATGATAAAAAATATTTTTGAATCAAAATAATACAAACACGGTGGTTAATAGCAGTATTATTGCAACCAGATAATCTATTTTCTTGGGTGTTAACGTGGCAAGTTTTTTCATCAGAAATTTGCTGAGAACCAGTGTTATAAGGAGAAGGGCAAGAGCAGACGACAGGACAAAAAGGGACATTGTGATATAGACAAAGTGCATGCCGTAAACTACAGCTATTAATATTATTGGGACAATTGCGGGATCAGGTATTATGCTTACTAACAATATGGATTTCTCAATCTCATTTCCCTTTGATTCCTGCGATTTTTCCTCGTGCCTTGCATTCAAAATTATATATGCCGCCACAAACACAAGCAATGCAACGGCGAATATCTTTATGTCGAATTGGGGAAAAAAATACACGCCGAATATGGCTATTGCAAAGGATAATATGGAGGAGAATATGCCATGAATTAAGCCAAGGCCAAAGGAAAGAACCCCTGTTTCCTTACTTTTAAATTTTTTATGGAGCGAATATGAGAGTATTGGTGTCCAGTGATCAGGTGCTACCATGTGAAGAACGGCAATCAATATGGAAAGGCCAACTATTGCAACTGGAAGCAAAAGATATAATGCCAGCATAGTAGGTTATAGTTCCGTGTTATAAAAAAGTAATGGCTTATCTTCCGCAAACCCGGTCTGTAGCCTTAATAGTCTAAATTGTTTTTAAAAAATTGTTAAATACGAAATGAATATGGTAAAGCCAATGGAAAAGATAGAAGTTAAAAATCCAGGACAACACTATGTGGATAAATGGATTATATATGATGCACTTGATGGCCCTGCCATAGATCAGAACAAATGGTCTTTGAAAGTCACTGGGCTTGTGAATAAACCAGCGGAATATACTTACAGAGAACTGAATAAAATGCCCGGAATTGAATACATTTCTGATTTCAACTGTGTCACAAAATGGTCCATAAGGGATGCAAAATTTACCGGACCTTCTCTAAGGGATATCATTATGAATTCAGAACCGTTACCGGAGGCGGAATGGGTAATGTTTGTCTGTGCCGATGGATACGATACCCCAATTCCATTTAATGATGCTGTGGATGACAAAAGTATACTGGCATTGAAAATAGATGATAAGCCACTAGGAGTGAAGCATGGATTTCCTGCGAGGCCGTTTATGCCATCTTTGTATGGATGGAAAAGTGCAAAATGGGTTACAGAGATAAGGCTGATTGAAAAGTATGAAGATGGCTACTGGGAGGCTTATGGGTATCATGAAAGGGGAAGGGTAGAGGACCAGGAGCGTTTCAAGGGCTTTGAATGGAAAAAAATACGGAGGCATTCTGAAGTGGATAAATAGAATTATCACTGAAAAATTATTTTTAGGTCTATAATAAAAAGATTTATGAAATTAATATTTCACGTTTTATTGCTTTATCAGCAATTCCACCGGGGCGTGATCTGATCCTGTAACATTTTCCAGTATCAGTGAATCCTGAACATTTCCAATAAAATTATCACTGACAAGGAAATAGTCTAATCTCCAGCCTATGTTCTTTTCACGGGCATTGAAACGATAGGACCACCAGGAATAGTGCCCAGGTTCCTTATGGAAATATCTATATGTGTCCACATAACCATGCGACAGAATCTCAGTCATGGAATCACGCTCCTCAATAGTAAACCCCGCATTCCTCTCATTTCCTTTAGGCCTTGCTATATCTATATTCTCATGGGCAACATTAAAATCTCCTGTAATGACAACTGGTTTTTTCTCCCTCAGGCTGTCCATATATTTTAATATTCTTTTATTGAATTGAATTTTGTAATCAAGCCTTGGAAGCCCGCGTTGTGAATTTGGGAAATATGAATTTATCAGGTAAAAATTCTCAAATTCAAGCGTCTGTGTTCTTCCCTCGGGATCTTGCACACTGTCTCCCATATTTTCTGAATAGCTTATTGGTTCCTCTTTTGACAGTGCCATTGTTCCACTATATCCCTTTTTATCGGCTGAATTTATGTATATTTTATAGCCTAAGTGGTGTATCTCTTCTGGTATAGATAGTTTATCAGCCTTTACTTCCTGCATGAGGACAATATGTGCATTCTCACTTTCTAGAGTGGCTATAATCCCATTTTTGACCGCAGCCCTGATGCCATTGACGTTCCACGATAAGATTTTCACAGTGCTGTTATAATTATAAAGTATATAAAACAAATTATTGAAGTTTCTAATTTATATTATTAAAAAAATTTATTGTTTTTCCCCGTATGCTGCACCGCCTGGAGTTTCAACGATTACTTCATCATTTTCTTCCAGTACGGCAGAGAACTTGCTTGGCATAGACTTCTTACGCCCATTGCTTATTATGTATATTTTACCTGTCTTCCCTGGGAATCCACCATGAAGCCCCCATGGAGGTATTATGAATCTATCTGCAATAACGGATATGTAAGTTCTGCTTCGAACTTTGAATGACCGCACAATGCCTTCCCCACCGTGATATTTCCCCCTGCCGTAACTGTTTTTTCTGAGATTGTTCTTGGTGAAAAAGAACGGATATTCCTTTTCTGCAATTTCTACCGGAGTATTCAATGTGTTGGTCATATTACTATGTATGCCTGACTCCCCTATGGAATCGTGTCTGCCCCCATTTCCGCCACCTATTGTTTCATAGTATGACCAGTATTTGTTGCCGTATTTTCCCCCAAGCATGATATTCATCATTGTGCCAGATGATGCTGCAGGGATATAGGGGAGAAATTCACTTAATGCCCTCAGTGTAACATCGGCTATTCTCTGTGTTGTCTCAACGTTTCCGCCTGAAACAGGGTAATTCTTTTCAGGATTTACAAGAGACCTGTATGGTGCCTTTATACTGATTATTGAATAAAAACCGTCATTTGTAGGGATGGAATATCGCATTGCGCTCCTTATTGCAAAGGCCACAGCAGAGAATGTAACTCCCTCGACTGCATTCAGCGGATATTCTATTTCTCCATGAGTGCCCTCGAAATCTGCCACTATCCCTTTATCACTAATTTTCAGGTTTATATCTATATTTATCTTTTCAATGCCCTTTTCAAGGTAATCCGTTGACCTGTATTCTCCAGATTTCCATTCTTTCAGGGCCATTAGTGAGAGTTCCCTTGAATGGCTTATGAGTGAATCCCATGAAGAAAGTATTTCCTCTGAGCCATATTTTGTCTTTAATTCTTTTATCCTGCTTATTCCCATTCTGTTTGCGGATATCTGGGCATTCAGATCCCCTTTAGCAGTTTCAGGGTCCTTGAAATTGGACAGTATTATCTTTATTATATCAGGAGTTATTATTACAGGCGGTATTATAAGCCCCTCCTGGTAAAGATTGCGTGCATCCGGGTTAAGGCTTCCGAAAACGGGGCCACCAACGTCTACGTTGTGCGCCTTGTTAATGACATAGCAGAAAATTTTTCCCTGGTCATATACAGGTGCTATTATTGTAACATCGTTAAGATGTGTTCCTGAAATATATGGGTCATTTGTTATGAGCATTTCATTTTCATTCATTTTTATGTTATTCTCTTTCATATAATTTATAATGTTCCTGGATCCTATTTTGAATGACCCGAGATGCACTGGAATGTGTTCTGCCTGCGCAATTATGCGTCCTTCAGAGTCTAAAACGGCACAACTATGGTCCATTCTTTCCCTTATATTCGGCGATATAGCCGATCTCTTCAGTGCAACACCCATTTCCTCTGCTATAAACTGTGTAGCCTTCCCAATTATTTCCCAATCAGTCATAATCTCACCGCCCTTAATTCGTTATTTTCTCCACGGAATATTTTCCATTTTGGTGGAACAAATGTACTCGATCCATCCTCCTCAATTACTGCAGGACCATTTATTTCCTTTTTTACTGGTAATGCATTCCGCTGGTAAACATCGACATTTTCCCATTTACCGTTGATATATACATTTCTTTTGTATGGTTCAACTATTTTATTCCCCACATTCTGTATGTCAGGCTTAATCCTTTTTTTTATTGCAAAAACCCTTATGGTAAGTATCTCTACTGGCCTGTCCAGGGTAAAACCAAATGTCTTGCTGTGTGTTTCTGTAAAATCTCGTATAATATCATCCTTTTCTGGCTTATTCACAGGTATTGTGAGTTCAGAACCCTGCCCAACGTACCTGCAGTCCGCGTATCTAACAAATTCAGGATCTTTTATTTGATATGCAAGCCTCTGCTCTAGCTCATTGAATCCGGCTTCAAGATTCTCTGGATATGACATCCTGGCCTCGTATTTTATATCAGCAAGCATCATGCCAAGAGCACTGAATACTCCGGGTTCAGGCGGTATTATAACATTTTTGATGCCCAGTTCATCGGCAACGGGCATTGTAACCTGGGGACCAGCTCCACCAAAGCCAAATAGTGTGAATTCAACCGGATCCAAACCTCTTTCCACGGTCACAAGCCTTATAGCCCTTGCCATTTCAAGATTTGCCAGTTTTATGGCGGATTCAGCTACTTCATATGGGTCTCCAAGTTTTTCCAGAGCCTTCAATGCGAGATCTTTTCTCATGATTTTATCTGATCCTGACATTTTATCATTTATAATGCCCATCACAAGATTTGAGTCCGTAAGGGTTGGCTCCTTTCCGCCATTATTGTATGCGACAGGCCCCGGTTCAGATCCGGCACTCATTGGCCCTATATTAAGTGCACCGGTTTTATCCTTCCATATAACTGTGCCACCACCTGATGATACCTCAGAAAGGTCTATAAATGGGAATCTTACAGGGTATCCTGAGCCTTTTACTATCCTTCCGTGATGGGAGGAACCACCGACCTCGTATTCTGCTGTAATTTCAACATTATGGTTTATGACTGTACCAGCCTTTGATGTCGTGCCACCCATATCAAAGCTTATTACCTTATCAACACCCAGTATGGATGAAAATTCACTGGCCGCTATTACCCCGGCTGCAGGTCCTGATTCTATAATATTAACCGGTTTCTTTATGACCTCATCCACCGAAACAAGACCACCTGCATTTGACATCATATTTATTTCAGGAGATCCAAATTTACTCAACACAGACTTTAATCTTTTCAGGTATCCTGAAACTACCGGCATAAGAACTGCATTTACAACGGTTGTTGAGGTTCTTTCGTACTCCCTTGGTTCAGGGGATACATCATATGAAATAGAAATATTGTCAAAATATTCAGAAAGATAATTCTTAATGTTCATTTCATTCTCCGGGTTCATGTATGAATGCAGAAAACATATTGCCAGTGATTTAACCCTGTTTTTTATCAGAGATTCCTTAATGGAATCCATCCCGGATGCTCCAGCTTTTGTTATGATGTGGCCATTTACATCCGTGCGTTCATCTACCTCATAACGCAGTTTTGGAGGTATAAGAGTTTTTGGCCTGTGAAAATCAAGATTGTAAAGTTCTGGTCTGTTCTGTCGCCCTATTTCTATAACATCCTTGAAGCCTTTTGTGGTCAGAAGGGCTGTTTTTGGCAATTCAAGACCATACTGGCCAAGTAAAGAATTTGTTGCAATTGTTGTTGCATGGACAAATTCATCTATATTCTTATCAAGATATTTGCTTAATCCGTTCATGACAGCCTGTTCTGGATTTGCCGGTGTCGTTGGAACCTTGTAATAGTGAATTTCATCATCTATTATGATAATATCAGTGAATGTCCCCCCTATATCTATAGATACTGTAACCATGAAACTGGGATTGGCTTTTACGTTATTAATATTTTCACGGAAACTTTAAATTTTTACTATATATTGATGGCTTTTACCATTTATTAACGCAAAGGTAGATTAGAGTTTTACATGACTTTTCGAAATTACAGCGATTCAAATTCATGTACACTATCACAATGAGGTCCATTGAATGGAATTTAGTTTAATGCGTTTGCCTTACCTTAACATATAAGATTCTATATTAGCGGCGATAAATATGAGAAACATAGAAGTGGCAAAATAAAATACTCCCATAGGTATCTGTGCTTTTAAAATGCTTTGAAACTTTTTGTAGCTGATTCCTTTAATGTAATTCTCTAAAAAACTGGTTACAATTGTAACCACGCACATTGCAAATGCGATTCCTAAAACATATGCAAAGGTTTCCGGGAAAAATTGTGGAAGGACTTTATCCGCAAAAGTGTACTTATTCCCAAGAAGTGCCATACCCATTATAGACCCCTCCAGTAGTGAGGAAGTGTATAATACAAAAATTGTAGGTATTAACAAAAAAAGCCCACCAATTTCCAATTGAAGATCATACGATGTGTTATTCCCAATTAGTATATTATTCAATTGGTTAAATGTGGGATTGTGATAGGGTGCTATCGAACCAGAGCCACCTGAAAAATATGTTTTACCAATCATTAAAGTTATGATAGATATAGTGAATAATGGGAGGTAATACAATATTGCTGATATAAGTATGTAATCATATATATGCTTCTTTTTAGCATTATCAACATAAAATATATGGAATACCTGTTCAGTAAATTTTTGTGGCTTTTCTCTTTTCCTTAGCAAACCGAGAGAATCTACAATATTTGCAATTGGGAATGCTTTGATGGCGGTTCTCGTTAATATTTTGCTTATATAATTATTATTCGTTTTCAATAAAACTATTTTGCCATGGACAAGCTTATTTCCCAATGAGAAATTTCCATATATTTCAAAAAAGAAATATACAAATGAAACAAGAACAAATATTATAGATGAAATCAGTAATTTATCGGCATATGATGTAGTAATTCCAGCAGTGCCATAGGAATAAACTTCCACTAAATCAAAAAGCTCAAACTGCTTATGTAAAGGATAAAGAATAAATGATGTTATGCAAATTAATAGAGTTAGATCTATAATGTATGCAAATGTCCTTTGAAAGAAAGTTGCTACTTCAACTTGGGAATTTTTCTTCACCATGCTTATAACTCCATTCATTGATTTTTTTTATTCTGACACTGGTAGATGGATGACCGAGAGTTAAAGAAAAAGTATACATGTACTTAGGACTAAACTTTAACGGGGTCTTATTGAGGTTGTCTATCTTCACAAGAGCTGATTTAACAGCATCTGAGCCTACGACTTTACAGGCAAACAGATCGGCTTTAACTTCATCTTTCCGTTGTAATAATGGAAATATCAATATGATAAAAATATAAAGGTAAGCGATTGAGATAGGAATCAGTATATAAAATCTTTTTTCAATCAATGCAAACAGGAAACCGTTAATACCAATTACCAGTGCCAACCAGTCAATCAAAAAATGTTTTAAATTGTGTTTCATGACCAAATGCCCTATTTCATGTGCCACAACAGCTTCTAATTCTATCTGTGACAGATTTGAAAACAGATAACTTGTAATATAAATATAGTATTTGTCCGATTGGTATCCATTTGCTATTTTAACGCTGTTTGTATCTATTATTTTTATGTGTGGTGTTATGTTGTAATCCTTAAAAACCTTAAGTATTGCCTGTATCTTTGGGTCTTCGTTATTTTCTATTGATGGAGTCTTATTATATTTTATATTTGAGATTGGTTGAAACAGTACCAGAAGTAGGAATATGACAAATGCAATATTTATGTATAATAAAGTCTCAATATACATATGAGTCATAATATAATATGCGGAAACGAACATAAAGAATAATATGAGCACGAATAGTGGCCCATAGATATTAAATTTTAGATATTCGGCAAATGTTGCCGATATACCCTTATCTTTCCTGTCAATAAGATATGTTAAAAAAACGAGAATAAACGCTACAAATTCTGAACCTATAAGAGTGAGTAACCATATTAACAGTATAAAATGATAAATAATAATTGATGGTATAAATAAAAACATAGATATCGGATACAATGTACCGATTATTATGTGTTTTTGGAAATTATTCATCTCATATCTATGTTATTAATAAGCTGCTATCGCAGCGCCAATGGCCGCACCAACATATCCACTTGCCGCTAAAATTGTATCTGCAGTTGCTGCTGTAATCCATCCTGCAGCCCCTAATGCATCAGCGACAATAGTTGCGATCGAGGGTTCCAGCCCCATAGTAACAGTTAACCAATTAAACCAGGTGGATGATGAAGGAAAATGACCATGCGTGAAGTAATAATATAAGAAATTTCCATGTGACGTACCTGTATTAACTAGTGCTCCGGGAAGCATATGACTCGCGTCTTCAATAATAGGAACTCCGGCAATATTTAAGTATCCTGCTCCCGCTATCATACAGAAGAGTGATACCATCACAATAGCTTTTGCAACTCTCTTGTAGTGCTCCCTATTATCTTTTCGCATGGACCCAATTGCCATGTTTGAAGATAACCCTGTTCTTTTATGGTAGAATACACTACTCTCAACTATGTTTATTTCAAACATAATATATATATATATATAAATTATATTTAAACTTTTCTATATAGCCAAATTCTTTGTATGTCTTACTATATAATTTAAATTATTTGTTATACCCTGTAGTTGTAATATCCAGAAATAGTTTCATTAATAAATTTATTCCTACTTATTAGTCGAATTAATTTCAAAAAACGAGGCTTTCTCTGCTCTTTAATTATTAAATTCATTGAGAGTATAGAGTTTATATTTACACAAAATTATGGACACGGTCTCTATAGTATCAGCTATTTAAGCATCAGTATTTGCTGGCTATGCATCAATTATATTATTGACAACTATCAAAATTGCACCGACTATTTACACACGCCATACACGTTATTCCAATAGTAAGGCTCCAGAAAGCAAGTTTTAGAATAGGAGACCAAATATTGCATATAAATAGTACCCAGCAAAAAATTGATTTTCTATCTACTGGATAGACTATAGCTCATTCTGGCAAGGCGCTTTGATATTTCTGCATAGTTGCTGTTTCCGTTAAGTATTTCCTTATAAAATTTTATAGCTTCATCATAATCGTTTATATTCACGGGCTTTGGAACGCCATCCTTCCCACCAAGGCAAAAAGAATATTTAACCGGGTCTGAAAAGGATGGTTTATTTCCATAAACAATTTCAGCAAGATATGAAAGTGCCCTTATAGTTGATTTGGAAAGTCCGGGCATGTCCATTAATTCATCGAACTTGCCAGGATTATACTCGTAAAGTTCTTTCATTTTCTGCCAGTTAATTTTATAATTCATGTCAAGAACAGGTGCTGATTCCATAAAATTGTCAAGAGAACGTTGTTTGCTGTATTTTAGGGGATTATCCTGTATTATATTTATTATTCCTTCCCTATTTTTTTCACTTTTTTTGGTTGAAAGGTCAAGTGCAATATTTTCTTCATAGCCAGAAATGCCATTCCGTTTATCATCATATAAAGAAATATCATTGTTTTTCCAGTGGTACCGTCTGGCAAGGCTTGAATTTTTGTTCATGCCCTGATTTATCACTGTATAATTCCCATGGTAATCCATAATTATAAATTGCATATAAAGATCAAAACCGTCCTGAAGAAGCTTTTCATCAACTCTGGCTATTGATTTTGCATCTTTTCTTATCCTATAGATATATTTCTCCGGCATAGTTCCTTCCAGTTCAATTTTAGACATTTCCTGGCCTATATTACCCATATGCCTGCCTTTTCCACCCACTATACGTAAACTGTCTCCACTGTTTATATGGTCTTTCAACGCACTCAGGGTTGCAGTAGTTGTCCCACTGGAATTCCAGTCAAAGCCGATTGCAAGTGATAATGAATGAAACCAGAATGGATCGGCGATTTTTCCCAGGAAAAAGTTTTCGCTGTAATTTTGAACCATGAGGTCTGATATGATTCCACCAAGCTTCACCATTCTCCTGTAAAGGTATTCTGGAGGATGGCCATAATGCAACGGCATTATTGATGACCCATGATTTTTCATAATATGACATGAGAAGAAAAATATATAATTTTTCCTATATCATAGTTATTGACAGAATTACGTATCCATATTAAATCAGTGAGTGAAGCAGACATAACAAAACGTATAAGAGAGGAGAGGAACGGGGTAAGAGTTATTACAAGACTCATATTCATAAAGTTCCTTTACACTGGAATGGGTGTTATTGAAGCTTCAAAGAATGTTGGAGTTGCAAAAAGAGTTGGATACCAGTGGATCAAGAGATGGAACGAATCCAGTTATGATGGCCTCACTCCAATATTTGCAGGCGGTAAACTTGGAAAACTTTCCATGGAACAGAAAGATGAGCTTAAGGCATTGCTGCAAGCCAAAGACCTGTGGTACCTGAAGGATATTGTTGATCTTATAACAACAAAGTTTAGTGTTGAATATTCAGAGAGACAGATAAGGAGGATACTGAAAAGTTTCAAGATGACCCATACAAAGCCATACCGGGTGTATTACAATAAACCGGATGATGCAGATAAAAAGCTAAAAAAACTCGATAATGTTAATCCTTCAGAAAGTATAATAGGTTTTTTTGATGAGGCTACTCCACAGACTTCATCCAATACAGTAAGAATGTGGTCATTTGGAAAACCTACCATAAGAAAGAATACCACTAAGTTCAGGGCTAACACCTTTCGGTTTTAGAGTATAGTATTATGGTTAAAATCATTATACAAGGATGTGAGTTCTTTCACTATAAAAACAGTCAATATAGATTCGTTTATAATTTATTAAAACCAGCAAAGTAATTATCTATTTCTGGTCTCAATTCGATTCCCACTCTCTCAAAGCAATTCAATAATTCCGGGTATGCCCCTATTCCACCTATAAAATCCCAAAACTCATTTGCAACTTTTAATTCATTGTCCATATCCAACATACCCCTCATTGTCCATCTATTATATGGTTGCGGTTCATAAGGGTTGTATGGAATAGCAATTAAAGTGTTAATTTCTAAGGTTGGATTCGATGCCAGTGCTACGGCAACCCACTCCAATAATGTTCTTTTAAATTCCTTGAAACCACCGACGTTTGGTTTCGCTGTTTTTATGTCAAAAAAATAAATAACCCCATTTTTATTTTCGATATAAACATCTACCTGTGTTGGTTTTACTCTTACCATGTTCCCCTGTTGGCATACTTTTCGTATAGCTTCTATTTCTCTTGGTTTGTCTGGAGAAGCAACTGCAGTTGTGAGGTTGTCCATTATTTTTTGAATTTCCATTTGTGCGCCCTCACTAATATACTCTCCGGCAGATATATGAGATTTTGCTTCCTTAAAAGTTTTCTTTGCCAATGTAACAGCAACAGGCTCAAAAATACTTGTCCCAAAATTAGTGTTAAGCGAGTGAATAAACGAATACAATGCCAATCTATCTTTTCCTAACAATCTGGTATGAAATGGCATAGATGCCGGCTCTGGCTTATAATTTCGAAATTTATTCCTTAAACTTGTTTTCAAAACATTCTCAACATTTTCCACTTGTTCCTTAGTCAAACTCATTCTATCACCTAGACTTTAGATGAAATATAATTTCGGAATATGCACCTTTATCTTTTTCAGTTCGATTTAATACTGGCCTTTTATATTGCTCAACAATCTTCATATCTGCTCTTTCTGCAATTGATGGGTATAGGTTATATTTATCATTGGCTACTAAGAATATATTAAAATCATCAACAAGATATTTTCTACAATTTATCAACACTTCAGAAATATTTTCTACATATTGTTTTCTCGCATCTTTGCCTTGCCCTAGGGACATACTTCCTATTTCAAAAGAGTTATTCCTCTGAAATCCGAATAAATCATATGCGTAGGAATGTTGTTCGTGATAATCAATTAGACCTACATAAGGGGGACTTGAAAAAATCCCATTGATTTGATGATTTTCCATTAGTGTAGTAAGGGGCATATGTGTTCTTTTTATCTCTCCAAAAATATCAATAGTTCTGGAATCGCCTGTTAAACAAAGTTGGTATGTAGATGTTCGAAGCTTCTCAAATTGTTTTAACCTAAAAACCGTGTCTTCACTATAGCGTTTCCACCAACTAAAAATTGAAAATAGAGGCCTACAAATTTTTCCGTGTTTAGCGCAGTAATATGTTGAAATTATAGGATCTTTTAATGTAGCTAAATCCGAATGTGTGGTTGCTCTACAGGAACGAATTGTACGACTTAGGATGACCATTATTATGTTTTGAGTTGTTGGGTTACGTATCTGTTTTATAAGATTATAAACAAAGTCTATCTCTGTTCTTATAGGTTTTAAATACCATTTATCCAAAAATGTGTTATTACCTTCCTGCTTTAACTGGATGTTGTATTGATTAACGAGAGTAGAAAAAACTGATAAGAATTCTTCCTCTTTTTCGGGCCCGTATTCATATTCATTTATTTCCCCACGTCTAAGCTTATACTTGTATTCTGGAGATGGAAAATATTTATTATTGAATTTTGTAAGTTCTTCCGAAAGTTTATTTTCAAATTTAACTGTTTCAGAATCCGCGATAAATTGCCTTAAACGTTCAGTAATTTTCTGTAACTCATTGTTCAAATCAATAAAGTCGTATTTATCAATCTTAACATTGCTTATTAAACAATTAAATGTTGAAATATCGACTCCGATTGCGTGAATTCCTAATTCATTAGCTTCTACTAAAGTTGTTCCACTCCCACAAAAAGGGTCAAGGACAATATCTCCCTTTCTAAAATAAACTTCTTTCTTAAAATCATCCGTGTGGTCGTCCAAAAAATATTGTACTAACTGTGGAATGAATTTCCCTTTATATGGATGTAATCTATGAACGTGTTTAGTCGTGTCGCTCTCTTTTAGGTAGTCAAAAGACAAAGCCCAATTTAAATCGTTACCTAATTGATCCTTCCATTCTATTTCACGTTTACCAAGATATGACTGATAATACTTTATCAAATCATTTTTATCAATTAAAGTATTTCCATTATCGTTAACTTTTCTAATTCTTCCATACTGAATAAGATATGAAATATTAGATGGTGTAACCCGTTTTCCAATATAATCCGTAGCCCATTCACTGGCTTGTTTAATTGTAAAGAGGTTATTGCTTGCGTTAGAATACACCTGAGAGGTGTTATGATGCTGTAACGACTGTGCCAAACGAATGTTTTCCGCCTCAAATAATAATAATATTTCCCTAAGTGTGCCGTTGTCTGAAGGAAAACTCCAAATCTTATTTTCAGGATGCCAACGATACCCTTTTATATTTTTTAATTTAGCAATATATTCAGGATTATAATGTAATGAAACAGTAATACGTCCATCTTCGCCTTTATCTATAAATATCTCGGAATTCATATCACTATATAATTTCCAATAAGTATACTAAATTTTGCATTCTTTTTATTCTGCGGTTGCCGCTTTCCTGCACAACCGCGATGTGTTACTAAAACGGAGTGATAAGTAGCTATATATTACACTTACTCACTCTCAAGGCTTTCAAGAATATATTTAACACTGTAAGCAAGAAGTCTCCTGCCTTAGCTGTGGGAGGATGTCGCTAGCCTTCGCAACATCTTTCTTCTTTTTCCAATTTTCCTGTTGGTTTTTGTAATCTGCCTCTGACCTCTTCCTCTGCTTCTTTTGTTCATCTATAACAATCCGTCTATTTTTTAGCCGTCTGACTCTCGACTTCCATTTTCACTTTTTGGTGATAACAACTGAAGTGGGGATGTATATAAGAATGGTTTCCCTGAGTTGATCAGGCTCAAGTGGAAGGTTCTCCCTCTTCATGACCTTGATGATAGTCTTTGGGTTCAGCATATTCCTTCATTTTCGTCGATCTATTCTTCTCATAGATTGTAGACCTACTTGAGAAAACAATTTCAGATAATATGCTTTATTAAAATTAATAAACTCTGGTGATACATCTATAATAATGCAAAGTCGCCTGTAATTTGATCCAGCAGATCGTCCTCATCAGGGCCGAGACCTATGCAGGTAACAGTTCCAGGAATAATCTGGGTAAAACCTGCATCTGTTATGGTTTCACTTATAACTCCAAGAATTTTGCATTCTTCCTTAATTTTATAGATTTCCTGAAGATTGTCTACCTTTACAACTACCTTTTTTTGCCCTGTTGCATACCATTCATTAAAAACTTTTTTGTTTTTTTTCATGGATATAAGTGTGCATGCAACTGCTGCATGTGCAACCTGTGCTGCTATCTTGCCCTTTCCCATCGCAATGTCTTTCCTTACAGCTATTACCATTTTCACCATGGAACATCCTTCATTTTAAATTTATATGCCAGTATATTTACTCCCCTGTGTATGGGCGGAGTTATTATCAGTATTACAGCAATCGGTATTAAGTCTCCATAGAATTCCATAAAAAAATCTCGGGCAAATGCGAATACCAGCAGGAATGATGCTATCACAAATGGCCACTGGTCCAGTATGGATCCTCTGGCTCCCCTCTTCATTCCCATTCTCCTCTTTATGAAAGATCCTGCCATGTCACCTAATAGTGACCCAAAACTCATTGGTATAAGGACAAGTATTGCCGCACCAAGGTTTTGCCCGTAATCTGAATATGGAATTTTCAGTATAAGAACAAGGTAATAAATTATTATACCGGACAATATGCCTATAAGTGAACCGCCAATAAATCCAGACCATGATTTTCCATCTCCGAGAATACGCTTTCCCCTGTACGTTTTTCCCCGATCTATGACCAGATACCCACCCGTTACTACTGCCCCAGGATTTGCTATGAACGCAGGGGTGAATAGGATAATAGCATATATTGTAAAAAGAATTATATTACCCATATGTTTCAACTGCTTTTAGGACATCAGCCTTTGTTATTATACCCTTAAGCTCTGTTCCGTCTACTATCAATACGGCGTTTGAATATTTCAGAAGTGGATATATCATGGAGATCGGGCTATTTTTGTCAAGTTGTGGAAGTACACTTCCCATAACCTTCTTTATTATAAGGTGTTTCAACGATTCTATGCTTGTTCCCTTTATAAGCATGTCATTTATGTTTGATTCAGTAATAGTTCCTATGATTCTTTTATCAGAGGTGACCACTGGAAGCTGTGAATATCCTTTTTCCCTCATTTTGTTAAGTGCAGAGATTATGGAATCGTTCATCTCACAGGTATCTACCTCTTTTGTCATTATAAGTTCTGCTTTTATGTCTATATCCCTGGCGCGGTTTCCTGAGCTGTTAAGATATTCAAAAATTTTTCTAACCTTATCATATGCTGGATTAATCTCCCCCTTCTCTAGCCTGGCAATATAGGATTGGCTTACTCCACTTATGCGTGCCAGTTCCTTCTGGCTGATACCCAGTGATTTCCGCATTTTTCTCAATTCTTCAATACTAGGAAGCATTTATCTGCTATAATTAATTACTATTAATAATTATTTACATTGCCATTTTGACTTTAGCATAAATAATAATTTATAACTATTAATTATAACCACTTGATGTTTATTACAATAGAAGGTATAGATGGATCGGGAAAAACCACGCTTACGAATTCTCTAAGGGAAAAATTTCCTGAGTTCCACTTTACCAGAGAACCAACGGATAATTTCCAGTTTGCAAACCTGAAAACTTTGAATAGCCCCCATAATTCATTTTATAACTTCTTTCTGTTTACATATGATCGCCTTGAACACCAGGATGAAATAAAAGCCTATAAAAATGTTTTATGTGATAGATACCTGGCATCATCCATAGCCTATGAAGGACCCATGATTGAGAAGTTTTTTCAGGACAGGGATGAAACTATAAAATGGATGATAAATGTGTCAAAAATGCTAAAAATGCCCGACATGATAATTTATCTGGATGTACCGCTGCAAGTTGCGCTTAAAAGAATAAAAAACAACAGAAAAAATCTGAATTTTAGGGGAAAACAGCTTTCAATACTGGAAGAATCCGAAGGATTAAAAAATATCAGGGAATATTATGAATATTTTTTTGAAAATATATCGGTCTTTTTGGAAATGCCCATAAAAATTGAAAGGATAAATGCTGGCAGAACTTCTGAGTATGTTCTTGAAAAGGCAGAAAGCCTGATAAGAAGTGTAACGGGAACATAATCACTTTGTAGTTACTATTATTTCGTCCCCCAATACCATTATTGTGTGTTCTGATTGGGCTATCATTGATTTGCTGTGTTCCTTGAGCACGGCAAAACCTGAGATATATTTTGTTGACATTTTCTTCCTGAGGTATTCCTGATCGTTTTTCATCAGTCTTGATACCCATCTCTCAGCAAATGGGGCTGTACTGAAATTTTTATATAAAATCTCGTCTTTGTCTCTAGAGCTTGGCTGATCTATAATATATATGTTGCCAAGCTGGCCACTATGTATCATGCCTATACCAGTGCTTGCAAATGGCTCTATGGCAATCACCTTGTCTGTTTTTATTGTTTCATCATTTCCATCATCGTAATTCGGGATAAAAATCTCGGAATGGAGATCATAACGGTTAATCCCATGCCCGCCCAGATTTTTGATAGGATTGAACCCATAGGATGTTATGACGTTCCCTATTTCCTCACCTATTCTATGAATGCTGATAAGGGGCCTCAGTGTTTTTATTGCTGAATTCAGGGCCTCTCTTGTCGCGTCTATCAGATCGCTGTAATTGCCGGTATTTCCAACTTCCATAGTCGCAGCATTATCTGACATGTAGCCATCCACCATGGCTCCAAGATCAACTTTTACAAGGTCACCGGTTTTGAATTTTTTTCTGTCTCCTTCGTATGGTGTGTAATGAGCCGCTTCATTGTTTATGGATAAATTAACCGGAAATGAGGGCAATGCATCCCTGTCCCTTATAAATTGTTCCGCCTTTTCTGCAACATCATAAAATAATACTCCAGGTTCAATGAGTGCCTGTGCATATTCCAAAGCTTCTCTGCCTATTTTGCCTGCAAGAACGTATTTTTCCTTTACATCTGAATCCATAGGTATCTTACTTTTATTTCTTTATTTGGCATTAAGTTATCT